>JAVEES010000390.1 GCA_030840285.1 Pseudonocardiales bacterium | reverse complement strand
GCGAATTCGCCGAGGACTTCGCCGTTGCAGACCTTGACCGCTCCGATTTCGGTGATCGAATCCGCAGCAGCGGCGCCGCCGGTCGTCTCCAGATCCACCACGACGAACGTGGTCGAGCGCAGCGGCTGGCCGAGTTCGTCGAACGCCAACTGCTGGAAGGCCAGCGGTTGGTTCTGCATCTTGGTCACGTCCGGCACGCTAGCGTCGAGGTCTGACGAAACCGTGCCAACACGGCGCGCGACGATTTCGATACGCCGATCTCGACGGTGCGCTACCAGTTTGGGGGAGGCGTGACAAGCAGCTCGGGTGGCAGCGCAGACCAGCCGTTGCCGGTCGAGGTTCGCCAGCAGTTGCTCACGATCGCGGCCGATGTCATGGGCCGCACGCCGGCCAGCGAGCTGCCTGCGGCCGTGCGGCGGTTCTCGCGGTTCGCGCCCAGCAAGCGGCTGCGGCTGGGCGCCGCCGAGATCGCAGCCGCGCTTGCCGCCGATGACGCATTCCGGGATTCGGTCGCGAACGTGGTTCGGGAGGCCTCGCCCGAACTGGCCGAGCAGGTGATGTCCGGGGCGCCGCCCGCAACGGCGGACCCTATCGATGTCGCGGTGATCACCTACCTGCTGAGACCGGACGGTTGGCAGGACCGGCTCACCGAAATCTCGGCGGGCCTGGCCGAGCAGAGTGAGCGGCGGCAGGCCGGCGGCGAGGCCACCCGGATGGCGGCTGAGATGGACCGGCTGCGTCAAGCGCATGGCGACCTGGTTCGGGCGCGCGATGCCGCACGGACCGCGGCCAAGGGCAGCAGTGCCGAGCATGCCAAGCAGGTTGCCGACTTGCAGCGCCAGCTACGCGGCCTGCAGGCAGAGCTGCGGACTGTCCAGCGGGCGGCCGAGACGGCGAAAGCCGAGGCCATGAAGGCCAAAGTTGAGCAGCAGCGCTCGGAATCGGCGGCGGCTGCTGACCTGCGCAGGGCCAGGAATCGAGTGACCGAGCTGGAACGCGAACTGGACAGCGCGCGCCGGGCGGCACGCGGCGAACGTGAGCATGATGACGCTCGGGTGTGGCTGCTGCTGGAACAGGTCAGCTCGGCCGCGAACGGGTTGCGTCGCGAACTCGGTGTTTCCCGGCCCGGGGTGGCACCGGCTGACACGGTGGCCGCGCTTGCCGGCAGGTCCGGCGCCCGCCCGTCGAGCTTGGATGGCACTCTGCTCGATCGGCTGTTGGACGGCAGCCACGTCCACCTCGTCGTCGACGGGTACAACCTCACCAAGAGCGGTTACCCCGAGATGACCTTGGCCGAGCAGCGGTCGCGGCTGGTTTCCTCCCTCGGCGCGCTGGCATCGCGTACCGGTGTCGAGGTGACAGTCGCCTTCGACGGGACCGCCGCACCCACCGGCGCGGCGGCCAGCCTGCCGACACCGCGCGGGGTGAGGGTGCTGTTCAGCGTTGCGGGGCAGTTGGCCGACGACCTGATTCGCACGCTGTTGCTCGCCGAACCCGAGGGACGCACCGTCGTCGTCGCTAGTTCCGATGAGGCGGTTGCCGCCAGTGCACGGGGGCGTGGCGCCTGGTCGGTGCCTGCGACGGTGATGCTGTCCCGGCTGGAGCGGAGCTGAGCTCGTCGCAAAAATTGTCGGAGGTCTCTTCTAACTTGCTAACGGCTGGCCGACCAGCCGGACAGCACCCGAGAGAAGAGGATGAGCATGCTCATCGACTGCGACACCTGTGCGGTACGCGATCTCGCCTGTGGCGACTGCGTCGTCACCGCTTTGCTCAATGCGCCTTCTGGTGCCGTTGAGCTGGACAGTGCCGAGGAGCTAGCGCTTGGCGCCTTGGCCGGAGGCGGCTTGTTGCCACCACTGCGCCTGGTTCCGACGACTCCGCCGGAGCCCGATGACCGTCGGCGAACGGCAATTGCCTGAAGTGTTCGCATTGCGTGATCAATGCCACGCCGACACACCCGTCGGCAATTGCTCTTCGCAGGGCTGTCACGTAACCTTTCCGAGACCTTCCGGTGAATCGCTTTCTCATCAGGAGAGCGCCGGGAGGTACCGCCGAGTCGACAACTCGGGCGCACCGCATCGATCGATCGGTCTTTGCGTCGTGCCTGGTCGAGCCGGGGACCCAGGTTCCTGGGGTGAATCGGATCGCCATCGCGCGAGCGATGCAGCTGAACTGGCTGCTGAACTGCGATGACGGACCGTAGGGCAACTTCCAAGCCCGAACCCGACAGCTAACTCGGTAGGCGGTCGAGTGGAAGAGGAGTTCCGCCAAAAAATGGCGTCAACTCGGAATACGCGGGCAATCCGCGCCCTCCTCGGTGCTGCAATTCTCGCCGGGTCCCTGCTGGCCTCACCGTTGACGGCGGGTGCCGCCCCTCACGTCGAGACGCCCAGTTCGCCTGCGCCGCCGACCACCTCAGCTGATGTGATCGCCAAGCTCGACGACCTAGCGGTGTCGAACGACAAATTGACCGAGGCGTTCAACAAGGCAACCGCGGACGTCGCGACAGCGCAGCAGAACGCCGAACAAGCCGACAAGGCCGCCGTGGCCGCCAGGCTGGCGCTGGTTCGCGCTCGCCACGATCTCGCCATCTCCCTCGCCGCGCAGTACAAGGGCTCCTCCTTCAGCCACACTGCCGCCTTGCTCGCCAGCAACTCCGGGCAGAACTACATCGAGAAGATGCAGTCGCTGAGTTTCCTGTCGATGCACCAACAAGAGATCGCCGGCCAGGCCGCGCAGGCCTCGGTGGCGGCCAAGCAGGCCGATGCCACGGCGGCCAAGCTCGTCGCGACCGCGATTGCCAAGCGAGCCTCGCTGGCCGCTCAGCGCACTTCGCTCAGTAGCGAAATCGATAAGCAGAAGCGCCTGCTGGCCTCGCTCACCGCCGCCGAGCGCGCCCGCGTGCTCGCACAGGGCACGCCGAGCAAGCCCCAGGTAGCGGCGCAGGTGGCGCAGGTCGCGCAGCTCACGACGGCCCCGACATCGGCGGTGTCCAAGGGTGCGGGCGCCGCGGTGCAGGCAGCGCTGTCCCAGCAGGGCAAGCCGTACGTGTGGGGCGCCGCCGGGCCCGATTCCTATGACTGCTCGGGGCTGACGATGTGGGCCTGGGCCCACGCGGGTGTAAGTCTGCCCCACCAGTCCGAGCAGCAGCAGAACCTCGGCACGCCGGTTGATCAGAGCCAGCTGCAGCCAGGGGACCTCGTGTTCTTCGGGTCGCCGGCCTATCACGTGGGCATGTACATCGGCAACGGCATGATGGTGCACGCACCGACCACCGGTGACGTCGTCAAGGTCACCTCGCTGTCCTACATGAGCGACTACTCGGGCGCGCGACGCGTCGGGTGAGCAATGGTTGTGACGCCAGCGGGCGGGTGCCGGAAACGGCCCCGCCCGCTGGCGTTTCGCTGCGGGGCTCCATCGGCAGACGGGGCTCCCGCAGAACGCTCGCCCTGATTCTCATCGTCCTGCTGCTCGCCGCGGGACTCCTCGCCGTCGTGGCAGACAAGCGTGATCAGCACTCGCACCGGCCGGCCGGTAGCGCGATGCCGAACTCGGACGACGTGGCCGCGGTCATGTCGGTGTTGAACGCACACGGCAAGGCCCTGCTCGCTCGCGACGCCGCCGGCTGGCGATCAGCACTCGACGACCGGAGTGGCTCCTTCAGCGCTCAGCAAGAGGCCGTCTTTGACAACCTGGCTCATGTTCCGCTGAGCGCCTGGCGATACACCCTGGACGCTTCGGTCAACAGCCCGGACGTGCTGGGTCCGGCTGCGCAGCGGCTCGGTGGCCGCGTCGCCGTCCTGCACGTGACGCTGCGCTACGCCCTCGCGGTGGTAGATCTGCAGCCGACCGGCAAGGATCTTTGGCTGACGGCGGTCGATCGCAGTGGGCGCTGGTTGTTAGCGGGCGATTCGGACGCGGCGGCTGCCGGCGGGGTGTCCTGGCGTGGACCGTGGGACTTCGGCCCGCTGGTGGTCCGTGCCGGTGCCCACACCCTGGTGCTGGCTCATCCCGCTCATGCCGGTGACCTCGCCCGCTTCGGGAGCCTGGTCGAGCAATCGGTGCCGGTCGTCACGCGGGTGTGGGGCTCGCAGTGGAACTCCCACGTCGCGGTGATCATCCCCGATACGGACGCCGAGTTCGCGGCGGTGACGGCCGACACGGGTGATACCAGCGATCTCGCCGCCGTGGCGGTGGCGGATCAGGTGCTCCCCGACGGGACGGTTCTCGGTGCCCGGATCGTCCTCAACCCTACGAACCTGCAGCGGCTGGATGACGCAGGGCGCCGCCTGGTCGTCCAGCACGAGCTCACCCATATAGCGTCGCGTGCGATGACGAATGACCAGATGCCGACCTGGGTGATCGAGGGGTTCGCCGACTACGTCGGCAATCTCGGATCGGCGCTGTCGGTGCGCCAGAGCGCTGCTGAACTCGCCGCCGAAGTGCGCCGGGGACTTCTGCCTTCGATGCTCCCGTCGAACGCCGACTTCTCCGGCAGTGCCGCACGGTTGCCGCAGATCTACGAGCAGGCGTGGTTGGCCTGCCGGCTGATCGCGCGCCGGGTGGGCCAGCCTGGTTTGGTGCGGTTCTATAAGGCGGTGAGCCAAGCAGCGCGGGCCGATCCCGACAAGGCCGCGGGAACTGCCTTCAAGGCCGTCCTGGGCATCGATGAGACAGCATTCGTTCGAATCTGGCGACAAGACCTCCGCGCGGAGCTTGCATGAGCCCCCGCCGAGTGCTCATCGTCACCAACGACTTTCCGCCGCGGCAGGGCGGCATCCAGTCCTTCGTCTACGAGCTGGCCTCCAGACTGCCGGCCCACGACGTGGCGGTCTACTGCTCGGCCCATCCGGGTTCGGCCGAGTTCGACGCCCAGCTCGACTTTCCGGTCTGGCGGCATCCGACCGGCCTGCTGATCCCGACGCCAGGCGCTCGGCGCCGCGTTCTCGCGGCCGCGGCAGAGTTCGGGACCACCGCTGTCTGGTTCGGCGCCGCCGCTCCGCTGGCCCTTCTGACGCCTGCCCTGCGCGCGGCCGGTGTGCGCCGGGCCGTTGCGACGACGCACGGCCACGAGGTCGGCTGGGCCAAGCTGCCGCTGGCTCGTCAGGCCTTACGCCGGATAGGTAATTCGGTTGACGTCGTGACCTATCTCGGGGAGTACACCCGGCGCCGGCTCGCGGGCGCCTTCGGTCCCCAAGCCCAGCTCGTGCAGTTGACCCCCGGCGTGGACTCCAAGCTCTTTCACCCCGACGCCGACGGACGGGCGGTGCGCTCGCGCTACGGACTTGCCGGCCGGCCGGTGATTGTCTGCGTCTCCAGGCTGGTGCCACGCAAGGGTCAGGACACCTTGATCAAGGCACTGCCTGTCATCCGCGAGCAGGTGCCCGGGGCGGCGCTCCTGCTGGTCGGAAAGGGCCCCTACGAAAAGGAGCTGCGCGCACTGGCGCGTCAGCACGGGGTCGCCGAGGACGTCGTGTTCGCCGGTGGAGTCGACCACGCCGAACTGCCCGCGCATTTCGCGGCCGGTGACGTGTTCGCCATGCCGTGTCGCACCCGCCGCTTCGGTATGGACGTGGAAGGGCTGGGCATCGTATTCCTGGAGGCGTCCGCGACAGGCCTGCCAGTGGTGGCGGGGGATTCCGGCGGCGCGCCCGATGCGGTGCTGGCCGGACGTACCGGCAGCGTCGTGGACGGTACCGATGTTCGGGCCGTCGCCGGCGAACTCGTCACGCTGCTGCAGGACCGGCAACTCGAGACCAGGCTGGGCCAGGCCGGGCGCGAATGGGTCGAGAACAATTGGCAGTGGGACAGCATCGCCGATCGATTGGCGGGCCTGCTGCAGCTCTGAGCGCAGCTACGACACGCCGGCCGCGAGCGGCCAGCCTGCGGAGTCAAAGCCAGCGGAATCCCGGCCAGCGGAATCCGAGCCGGTCAGTCGCGTGCGCCGCCGGCGTAGAGGCTTGCGATCTCGCTGGCGCATTCGGACATCACCACGCCCCGCTTGAGCTTGAGCGAGGGCGTCAGCTGGCCGGTTGCCTCCGTCCAGTCCTCGGGCAGGATGGTGAACTTCTTTATCGCCTCCGCCTTGGAGACTGCCTTGTTGGCCTCATCGATGGCGTGCTGGATCTCGGCGTGCAGCTCCGGATCGTCGATCAGCTCGGCCGGCGTGGCGCCCTCCGGCTTTCCGGCACGCTGCAGCCAGGCCGGGAACGACTCATGATCGATCGTGATCAAGGCTGCGATGAAGGGCTGCTGATCGCCGACCACCAGGCACTGGCTGACCAGCCAGTGAGCCCGCACCCGATCCTCCAGGATCGCCGGGGCGACGTTCTTACCGTTCGCGGTGACGATGAGCTCTTTCTTGCGTCCGGTGATGGTCAGGAAGCCGTCGTTGTCAATCTCGCCGATGTCTCCGCTATGGAACCAGCTCTTTCCGTATATGGTCTCGATCGCCTCGGCGGTGGCATTCGGGTTGCGCCAGTAGCCGCGGAACACCACCGGGCCCGACAGCAGCACCTCGCCGTCGTCGGCGATCCGCACGCTGGTGCCGCCCACCGGCCGGCCGACTGAACCGACCTTGACCCGGTCGGGCAGGTTGAGGAAGATGCCGGCGGTCGTCTCGGTCAGCCCGTAACCCTCGTAGATGGTCACGCCGACACCGCGGAAGAAATGACCGAGCCGGGGCCCGAGCGGAGCCCCGCCGGAAATCGCCGCCTGGCATTGGCCGCCGAGCGCGGCCCGCAGTTTGCTGTAGACGAGCTTGTCGAACAAGGCATGCTGCAATTTCAGACCGAAGCCGGGTCCGCGAGCGTCCAGCGACTCGGAATAGGCGATCGCGACTCGTTCGGCCTTGTCGAAGATGGTGCCCTTGCCGTCGGCGTGCGCCCGCTGCTTCGCGGTGTTGTAGACCTTCTCGAAGACCCTGGGGACGCTCAGCACGAAATGTGGTTTGAAGACGCCCAGATCAGCGACCAGGTTCTTGATATCCGCCGTGTGACCGAGGGTGGTGCCGGTCGCGATAGCGCCGATCTCGATGGCCCGACCGAAGACATGCGCGATCGGCAGGAACAGCAGCGTGGACGATTCGGTGTGGAACAGATCGTCCAGGCCACTCGCGATCTCGAAGACCTCGGCAAGGAAGTTCGAATGGGTGAGCTCGCAGCCCTTCGGGCGCCCGGTCGTCCCGGAGGTGTAGATGAGCGAGGCGAGATCCTCCGGGCTGGTGGCGTCCAGCCGCTTGTGGACCTCGGAATCCTCGATTGCGGCACCGGACTCGGTGAGCGAGCCGACCGCGCCGTCCTCGATCTGCCAGACGTGCTCCAGCTCCGGGAGCTGGGCGCGAACTTCGGCCAGGATCGCCGCGTGCGCGGGCGTCTCGATCACCAGCGCCTTTGCCTGCGAATCGGTCAGGATCCACTGGACCTGCTCGGCCGAGGAGGTTTCATAAATCGGCACCACCACGGCACCGAGGGAAAGGATGGCGAAGTCGAACAGCGTCCACTCGTAGCGGGTCTTGCTCATCAGCGCCACCCGATCACCGCTGTCGATACCCGCGGCGAGCAGTCCTCTGGCCACTGCGGTCACCTGTTCGGCGAAGGCTTGCGAGCTGAGATCTGACCAGCCGGCGCCCTCGCGAACCCTGAAAGCCACGTTGTCCGGACGCCGAGCCGCATTGTCGAACACGTACCGGGCGGCACTGTTCTCGCTGGCAATGCCAGCGCTCGGGATGGTCAACTCGCGCACTAGTCCACACACCTCTCGCCGATAGCCCGCTGATCGAAGGATCCGCGGGCGCCGAACGGTCTACGGTAACTGTGGACCGAACGGTAACCTGTTCGCCCGGGTAGCTCCACCTGAAGGCTGCAGGCAGCGAAGCCGAACGCCGGCCGGGCGGGCGCGTGCGGGGCGGTTGGACAGCTTGCGGGGCCTCCGGCGGTAGCCTTCGCGCATGGCCGATCAGTCAACCCAGTCGATCATCGTCAACGCCGAGCCGGCAGCCGTGATGGCTGTCATCGAGGATTTTGCGGCATACCCGCAATGGGCCGGATCGGTGAAGTCGGCGGTCGTCACCGCCGATGGCCCGGGCGGCCGACCGGAGAAGGTCGCGTTCAAGATCGACGCCGGCGCGATCCGGGACGAATACGAGCTTGCCTATACCTGGGACGGTGACCGGGAAGTGTCCTGGAACCTCGTCCGGGGCCAGATGCAGAAGTCTCAGCGCGGCTCCTACCGCCTCGCCCCGACGCCGGGTGGGACCGAGGTGACGTACAGCCTCACGGTGGATCTGGCCATTCCGATGCTCGGCATGCTCAAGCGCAAGGCCGAGAAGGTGATCATGGATACCGCCCTGAAGGAGCTGAAGAAGAGAGCCGAAGGCGCGAGCTAGCAGGGCGGGGACGAGCCCTATGCGGATCCTGCTCTTCACCGGCAAAGGCGGCGTAGGCAAGACCACCACGGCGGCGGCCACCGCGGTACGCCTGTCAGCGCGCGGAACCAAGACCTTGCTGCTGTCCACCGATGCCGCGCACTCGCTCGCCGATGCTCTCGATGTGCCGCTCGGTGCTGAGCCGACCGAGATCGCCCCCGGGCTGGACGCGGTCCAGATCGACACCCAGCGCCGCTTCGAAGAGGCGTGGCAGGACGTCCGGCGTTACCTTCTCGAGCTCGTTTCCAACAGCGGTCTGGATCCCATCACGGCCGAGGAATTGACCGTGCTTCCCGGGATCGAGGAGGTCCTGGCCTTGCTGGCGGTGCGCGAGTTCGCCGAGTCGGGCCGCTGGGATGCGCTCGTCGTCGATTGCGCGCCTACCGCCGAGACGTTGCGGCTGCTGGCGCTGCCCGAAGCCCTCGGCTGGTATCTGAATCGTGTCTTTCCGGTGCACCGCGCGATCGCGCGCGGCATGCGTCCGCTGGCCGCGGTGCTCGGCCGCGCGGGGGCCGTTCCGCCGGACGCCGCCTTCGACGCCATCTTCCGGTTGAGCGAGGAATTGGCTGCCGTGCGGGCGCTGCTCGCCGATCCGGAAGTGACCTCTGTGCGACTGGTGCTGACGCCCGAGGCAGTGGTCACGGCGGAGGCACGGCGAACTTTCACCGCCCTCGCGCTGTATGGCTACCGGGTGGACGAGGTGGTGGCCAACAGGCTCTTTCCGGCAGTCGAGGATGTCACCGGCTCGCCGTGGCAGGCAAGCTGGGTGGCGGCCCAGACGCGCCAGCTCCAGGTGATCGCGGAGAGCTTCGCGGGACTGCCGGTGCGCCGGGCGTCCTACCGGCCCGCTGAGCCGCTCGGCATCGCGGCGTTGGAGGAGGTGGCGGCTGACCTCTACGGCGTGAACACGGATCTGGATCCCGCCGCGGTTGGCCGGCCTCAGCAAATGCTGACTGTGACGGCAGGGTCCAACCCGACCAATCCCTCGGACCAGGAGTTCGTCCTGACCCTGCTGATCCCGCTGGCCGGCCGCGGCGAGGTGGAGGCAACCCGCAGCGGCGAGGACCTGATCGTCACCGTCGCCGGTCACCGCCGGATCTTGACGCTGCCCAGCGTGCTGCGCCGGTGTGTGGTGAGCAGCGGATCTGCCGACGATGGCAGGCTGGTACTCAGATTCGTACCGGATCCTCGGTACTGGCGCTCGGAATGAGAGCAGCGACATGACGCAGTCCAGCTCAGGTGAACACATCGGGCCGCTCGGCGAGGAAGCGATGAAGCTCATCGGCGCGGCGCAGCAGTGGTTGCATCGCGGGGTGAGCGACCCGTCGACGGCGCGGATCGCGACCGGTACGCCCGAGTGCGCCTGGTGCCCCATCTGCCAGTTGCTTGCAATGGTGCGGGGCGATGGCCCGGCTGAGGGCACGGCGGCGGTGCTGGCCGAGCGCTTTTCCGAGGTCCAGTCGGCAGTAGCGGGCCTGTTGCGCGCCCTGGCCGAATCGATGGGCGGCGCGGCGGGCACTCCCGGCCAGAGCCCGACCCCGCGGGTGCAGCGGATCGACCTGGGTAACCGGGACTAGAGATGCCCCTTGCGATCGGTGTCGACATCGGAGGCACGAAGGTACTTGCCGGCGTGGTGGACGAGCGGGGGCTGGTGCTGGAGACCACTCGCCGGCTCACGCCGAGCCACGATGTGGCCGAGACCGAACTCGTGATTGCCGACGCCGTCGCCGAATTGAGCGGCCGCCACGAGATCAGCGCGGTCGGTATCGGCGCGGCCGGCTGGATCGCCAACGACCGCGCGACGGTGCTCTTCTCTCCACACCTGGCCTGGCGGGACGAGCCGTTGCGGGACGCGCTAGCCACCGCGATCGGCGTCCCGGTGGTCGTCGAGAACGACGCGAACGCCGCCGCGTGGGCGGAGTACCGGTTCGGGGCGGCGCGGGACTGCGCGGTGGCCGTCATGGTCACCCTGGGGACCGGCATCGGTGGCGGCCTTGTGGTCAGCGGAATCCTGTACCGCGGGGCGTACGGCGTCGGATGCGAGTACGGCCACATGACGGTCGTCCCGGACGGTCGCCGTTGCGCGTGCGGCAACCGCGGCTGCTGGGAGATGTACGCCTCCGGGACGGCGCTGGCCCGCGACGCACGCGAACTGGCCGCGGTGTCCTCGGTCAGCGCTCGCCGGTTGATGCAGTTGGCCGGGGGAGATCCCGCGAACCTCAGCGGTCCGTTGGTCACCGAGGCGGCCCGTGAGGGAGACCCGGCGGCGGTGGAGATCTACACCGAGATGGGTCGCTGGCTCGGTCGCGGCCTGGCAAATCTGGCAGCGGTGATCGACCCGACGGTCTTCGTGATCGGCGGCGGCGTCTCAGAGGCCGGCGACCTGCTGCTTCAGCCTGCTCGGCAGAGCTTCGGCGAATCGCTGACCGGACGGGGATTCCGTCCGGCCGCGGAGGTCAGGCTCGCGCACCTGGGCCCGCAAGCCGGTCTGGTAGGTGCGGCGGACCTAGCCCGCCGCCGAGGCTGAAACCCCCCGCCGAGGCTGAAACCCCGCTTTGGGCGTCTGGAAGTTCCCTCATTCGGGGGTCGAGGGGTCATTTCGGGACGCCCAAAGCGGGAGGGAGCGGGACAGTGGTCAGTGGCGGACGGTGCGGACCGCGTTGAGCCAGCGCTCCAGAGGCAGGGATCCGCGCCTGGCCGCGGTGATTCCAGCGTCGAGCAGCACTGCATAGGGTGCATGGGAGAGCTCGGCAACCTGCGGCCTGGCGATGAAGGCCTCGCGTTCGTCCTCGCCGAAATCGGTCTGCGAGTTTCCGGTCAGTCGGCACCAGAGAGTGAATACGGTTTCCTCGGCAGTCATCATGTCCGCCACCTCCACGGATGACGGTCCGCCCAGCAGGTGTCACGACAACCACGGTGAAGTGACGGTTAGACGAACGCTGCGGGACAACTGCTTGCTCAGACGACCGCGCCGTCGCCGTCTGAGTCGTCTCGGGGCTCGGGGCGTAGCCGCAGGATGAGCAGCACCGTTCCGAACAGGATCAGCACCACACCGGCCGGCAGCGGGAAGTCCTGGGGCAGCCCGAGCAGGCCGCCGAACGCGATCACCGCGATGCCCAGCAGCGTGATGAGCACGGCCAGCGCCGTCGGGGCGGCGGGCCTGGGCAGTGGCGGCGGTGGCGGTGGTACGAAGTGCTCGGCCGGGGTCTCTTGAGCCGTCTCACCAGCGGCGTGCGCCGACGGGGAGACGGTGATCTCGAAGAGCGGACGGTCCAGCTCCTCCAGGCCCGCGACGATGGCGTTGAACTCGGCATCGGTATCTATCCCGGCCAGTGGATCAGTCGCGCGGTCGCGTGCGCCGCGGCGGTGACCGTCCTGCGCTATGTCGATGCCCAGTTCCGCGGCGAGGGCGGCCAGCACCACCCGGCCCTCGGCGGTCTGTTCCGACGCGACGTACAGCCGGTCCAGCGTTGCCGGGTTGGTAGCCGGCGCGGGCTCGACATAGGCCGGCACGTCGCGCAGGCCGAGGACGTCGAGAAGGTGGTCCGACAGGCGGGGATCGACGTCAGCCACCGGTGAGAACCGCTCGGAGTCCAGACCGTTGTCGCGCCGACCGCGATGGGCGGGTGCCGATCCCGTCATGTCCATACCTCAGTCTGTGACCGCAGCGGCGGTGTGAGCACGAATGAAGTCGACGCTGCCGGCGAAGATGAGCTCCGCGTCGTTGTCGACGGTGGCGACGTGGTAGCTATTCTCCAGCGAGATCTCGGTGACCCTGGTCGAGGTGGCGCCGGCATGCAGCAACCGGCCCGACAGCTCATCCACCACGTGGTCTTCTCGGGAGTGGAAGAACAGCACCGGAGCGGTCACCTTCCCCAGGTCGGCAACCACGAGCTTCCACAGCTCCTGCAGCGAGACGAAGGCCTTCAGCGGAGTCTTGTCGTAGCTCAGCTCGGCAACCCCACCCTTCTTGATGTCACTGCCGATGCCGGGACGGGACTTCACCGCCCAGGCGAGGTAACGCGCGAACGCGGCGTCACGTCGCAAGGTGCCGTAGGCGGGATTGACCAGCACGAGTCCGGCGATGCCGTCGCCGAGATCCTCGGCCAGCTTCGTCACCAGCGTGCCGCCCATCGACAGGCCACAGGCGAAGACGACGTCGCAGCGGGCCGCCAGTTCGTCATAGGCACGCCGCACCTCGCCATACCAATCGCTCCAGCGGGTGTTGTTCATGTCTTGCCATCGAGTGCCGTGGCCGGGTAGCCGGGGGAGTCGCACCGCGAAGCCGGCGCCGGCGAGATGGTCGGCCCACGGCCGCATGCTCTGAGGTGTGCCGGTGAACCCGTGGCTCACCAGCACCCCGATCCGGGCCGAGTCGCCTGAGCCGTCGGCGGCGAATGGATGCGCGCCTTCCAGGATAGGCAACATCGTCTCCTCACATGCTGTGGTGGCAGGTACCCATCATGCCGTCAGCGCCGCGTCCTGACCACCAGCAGGGCGCTGCAGCCGCCTCACGCTTGCAAAGATTCGCACCCGGCCAGGCGCCTGTCCGGCTGTCGCTGCAGGCTCGCCGCGACTATGGTCTAAGCGTCGGTCGAGCAAGATCGCGCTGGGAGGCCCGTCACAGTGCTGTATTGGTTCCTGAAGTTCATCGGACTGGGTCCGTGGCTCAAGGCCATTTGGCGACCGTGGGTCGAGGGGGCGGAGAACTTACCGCAAGAGGGCGGCGCGATTCTGGCCAGCAACCACCTGTCATTCTGCGACTCCTTCTTCCTGCCGCTGATGGTCAAGCGCCGGGTGACCTTCCTCGCGAAGGCTGAGTACTTCACCACGCCCGGCCTGAAGGGGGCGGCCTCGCGGCTGTTCTTCTCCGGGATCGGGCAGGTGCCGGTGGATCGTGACGACGCCGACGCCGCGCGCGGTGCCCTGAGCGCCGGTATCCGGATCCTGGCGGACGGGCAGCTGCTCGGCATCTACCCCGAGGGCACCCGCTCGCCCGACGGGCGGCTGTACAAGGGCAAGACCGGCGTCGCGAGGATGGCCCTGGAGGCCGGCGTGCCGGTCATCCCGGTTGCCATGATCAACACCGAGATCATCCAGCCGACGGGGCGCAAGATCCCCCGGCTCCGTCCGCGTCCGGGCATCCGCTTCGGTACCCCGCTCGACTTCTCCCGCTATGAAGGCATGGCCGGTGATCGCTTCGTCGAGCGCTCGATGACGGACGAGATCATGTACGAGCTGATGCAGCTGTCGGGTCAGGAATACGTCGACACCTATGCGGCGAAGGTCAAGCGGCAGCTCGGAGCGGACGTCGCTTTCGGCGCCAGGCGCGGGATCGGTCACCCGGACGCGGTAGGCAGCACCACCGCGGACCGGATACCGGCCGAGCGCGCAGGCTAGGCGACCATCGCCAGCGTGCGTTACTTCTACGACTGCGAGTTCATCGAGGACGGCACCACGATCTCGCTGGTGTCCATCGGCATGGTGGACGAGACCGGCCGCGAGTTCTACGCGGTCTCCACCGAATTCGACGAGCGCCGCGCGATCGACTGGGTGCGCAAGCACGTCCTCAGCCAGCTGCCCTCGCCTTCGGATCCTGCGTGGCGCTCACGCGCCAGGATCCGCGACGACCTGCTGGCCTTCCTGCTCGAACCGGGGGAGCCCATCGAGCTGTGGGCGTGGATGGCCAGCTATGACCACGTCGCGCTCGCCCAGCTGTGGGGCGACATGCGAGCCCTGCCGCGCCAGATTCCGCGCTTCACCCACGAACTGCGCCAGCACTGGGAATACGCCGGCAGCCCGCCGCTACCCCTGGCCGGCGCCGATGCCCATGATGCGCTGGCCGACGCCCGGCACAACCTGGCGCGCTGGAATGCGATCTCGCAGCTTCTTCGAGGTCAGGCTGCGGACCGCTAGGCTTCACCGGGTCGTCACCTGCGACAGATCGATCCATTCACGCCCGGCTCAGCTGCGATGGAGGCACACACAAGATGCGCGTCGGTGTACTGACTGGTGGAGGCGATTGCCCTGGTCTGAACGCGGTGATCCGTGCCGTCGTTCGCAAGGGAATCGGTGTCTACGGCTACGAATTCGTCGGCTTCCGCGATGGGTGGAAGGGGCCGTTGGAGAGCCACACCATGGAACTGGGGATTCCCGAGGTGCGAGGGATCCTGCCGCGCGGCGGAACGATCCTCGGCTCGTCGAGGACGAATCCGTTCAAGGTCGAGGGCGGCGTGGCCCGAATTCGCGAGAATCTCTACGCCCTCGGCGTGGACGCCCTGATCGCGATCGGCGGGGAGGACACCCTCGGGGTCGCCACCCAATTGCACCTGCAGGGCGTCAACGTGGTCGGCGTGCCCAAGACGATCGACAACGACCTCAATGCGACCGACTACACCTTCGGCTTTGACACCGCGGTGAATATCGCCTCCGAGGCGATCGACCGGCTGCACACCACGGCCGAGTCGCACCATCGGGCCCTGATCGTCGAGGTGATGGGACGCCACGCGGGCTGGATCGCCTTGCATTCCGGGCTCTCGGGTGGGGCCAACGTCATCCTGATCCCGGAACAGCGCTTCTCCCTCGAACGGGTGTGCGCCTACGTGGAGAGCCGTTTCCAGTCGCATTACGCGCCGATCATCGTGGTCGCGGAGGGGGCTCAGCCCGAGGAGGGTGACATGGTCACCGTCCAGCAGGACCTCGACGCATTCGGCCACGTTCGCCTCGGCGGCATCGGTGAATGGCTGGCGAAGCAGATCGAGGCCCGCACCGGTAAGGAGGCGCGCACGACCGTGCTCGGACACATCCAGCGGGGCGGCACGCCGACCGCCTTCGACCGGGTGCTCGCAACCCGCTTCGGGCTGCATGCGATCGACGCGGTGAAGGACGGGGAATGGGGCAAGATGGTCGCCCTGCAGGGCACCGACATCGTCCGGGTGCCGCTGTCAGAGGCGACCGAGAAGCTCAAGACCGTCCCTATCGAGTTCTACAACGAGGCCGAGGTCTTCTTCGGCTGAGCGGTTCGGCTGAGCGGTTAGGCTTAACCGGTGACCGCGACCGTCGACGAGGCAGCTGAGCCCTCGAACCAACCCGTGCAACCGATCGCCGACCCACTTCAGCTCGACGCCTGGCGCGCTCTGCCCGCCGCTCAGCAGCCCAACTGGCCCGATCCGACGGTATTGCGCGAGGTCGCGGCCACCCTGTCCGGCCTGCCTCCGCTGGTGGTGGCCTCAGAGGTCGACGCGCTGACCGCACGGCTCGCGCAGGTGGCGCGCGGTGAGGCGTTCCTGCTACAGGGCGGGGACTGCGCCGAGACGTTCGCGACGTCCTCGCAGGCCGACATCGCCGGCAAGGTTCGGGTGCTGCTGCAGATGGCTGTCGTGCTCACCTACGGTGCCTCGATGCCGGTGGTGAAGCTGGGCCGGATGGCGGGCCAGTACGCCAAGCCGCGTTCGACCGACCTCGACGCATTCGGCCTGCCCTCCTACCGCGGCGACATGGTGAACGAGTTGCACGGCGACGTGCTCGCCCGCACGCCGGATCCGCGCCGGATCCTGCGGGCGTACTCGACCGCCGCCTCCACGCTCAACCTGCTGCGGGCCTACGCCGGCGGTGGCCTTGCCGCGCTGGAAAAGGTCCACGCCTGGAACACCGAGTTCGCCCGGTCCACCGAGACCGGCAGCCGCTACGAGCAGCTCGCCGCCGAGATCGACCGGGCCGTCCGGTTCATGCGCGCGTGCGGAGTGCACGACGCGGCGCTGGACGGCGTGGAACTCTTCGCCAGCCACGAGGCGCTCATCCTGGAATACGAGCGGGCGCTCACCCGGGTCGAGAACGGCAAGGGATATGACCTGTCGGGCCACTTCGTGTGGGTCGGCGAACGTACCCGGCAGATGGACGGCGCGCATCTGGAATTCGTGTCGCGGATCGCCAACCCGATCGGTGTCAAGCTCGGCCCCACCACGACACCGGAGTTCGCCGCCGAGTTGGTCGAACGGCTCGATCCGCACAACGTGGCCGGCCGGCTGACCCTGATCAGCCGGATGAGCAACTCCAAGGTCCGCGACGCGCTGCCACCCATCATCGAGAAGGTGCAGTCCACCGGCCACCTCGTCGTCTGGCAGTGCGACCCGATGCACGGCAACACCGAGGAGACGGCGGACGGCGTCAAGACCCGCCACCTGGATCGGATCATCGACGAGGTGGACGGGTTCTTCGACGTGCACGCCGCCTTGGGCACGCACCCGGGCGGACTGCACGTCGAGCTCACCGGGGATGACGTCACCGAATGCATCGGCGGGACTGCCGAGCTCACGGCAGCCGATCTCGGGCGGCGCTACGAGACAGCCTGCGATCCCCGGCTGAACATCGAGCAGTCCCTCGAGCTGGCATTCCGGGTCGCCGAGCGGCTGGTCGCCGACCGTCGCACGCGCGAACTGACCGAGGGTGCGAAGTAGTTGGGCACCTCGAAGGTGGTCGACCTGCGCAGCGATACCGTCACCCGGCCCTCGCAGGCGATGCGCCAGGCGATGGCCGAGGCCGAGGTCGGCGACGACGTCTACGGTGACGACCCGAGCGTCAATGCGCTTGAGGCCGAGGTTGCGCGGCTGCTCGGCCACCAGGCCGGCTTGTTCGTGCCGTCCGGTTCGTTGTCCAACCAGCTCGGCCTGCGGCTACTCGTCAAGCCGGGCCAGGAACTGGTGTGCGACGACACGGCCCACGTGGTGCGGGCTGAGCTCGGTGCCGCGGCGGTCTTCTCGGGGATCACCACCCGCACCTGGCATGCCGAGCGCGGCCTGCTCGATCCCGCCGACGTTGCGAACAGGATAACGCCCAACGCCGGACCGTACCTGGTCTCGACCGCGGCGATCGCGGTGGAGAACACGCACAACTTCGGCGGTGGAACGGTCCAGCCGGTCAAGGCGATCCGAGAGGTGCAGCAGCTCGGTCGCGAACACGGCCTGGCGCTGCACCTGGACGGCGCGCGGCTGTGGAATGCGCATGTCGCCAGTGGTACGGCGCTCGATGAGCTGGCGGCGGGCTTCGACACGGTGTCGGTCTGCCTGTCCAAGGGACTGGGCGCCCCGGTCGGCTCGGTGCTGGTTTCCGATGCGGCCAGAATCGCTAAGGCACGGATCTGGCGCAAGCGCTACGGTGCCGGCATGCGGCAGGCGGGCATCCTGGCGGCCGCGGGCAGTTTCGCCTTGCAGCACAACATCAAACGGCTCGCGGACGATCACGCGCGGGCGGCTTATCTGGCCGGAGAACTGTCCGCCGACCCCGGCACCACCGAGACGAATATCGTCGTGCTGCGGGTGCCCGACGCGGCCGCGGTCGCCGCACAGGCGCGCGAGCACGGAGTCCTCGTATCAGCTCTCGGGCCGGCATTCCTGCGACTGGTGACCCACCTCGATGTGGACGACGCGGCGGTGGAGCGAGCGGCTGAGGTATTGCGGCCGCTGATCCTCGGCTGAGCCCTACCTGGCGCGGTGCGCTGCCGCGCCCTACCCGGCGCGGTGCGCGGCTGACGTGCGCCCGAGCAGGGCCGGCAGCGTCGTGACCAGTTCGGCCAGTTCGTCGAGCGAGGCACCCGTCAGGGCCTGCGCGCCGTCTACCAGGGCGGATTCGGGGTGGGGGTGGACATCGACCATGACCCCGTCCGCACCGGCTGCGATACCCGCGCGAGCCAGCGGCAGCACGAGATCACGGCGGCCGGCAGCGTGGGAGGGGTCCACGATGATCGGCAGGTGCGACAGCGTCTTGACCATCGGCACCGCGGACACGTCGAACATATTGCGGATGGAGGGTTCGAAACCGCGGATCCCGCGCTCGCAGAGCACCACGTCCAGGTTGCCGCGCTGGGCGATGTACTCAGCGGCCATCAGCCACTCTTCGTAGGTCGCTGAGAGACCGCGCTTGAGCATCACCGGCTTGCCGGTCCCGCCGACCGCCTGCAGCAGCCCGAAGTTCTGCATGTTCCTGGTGCCGATCTGCAACATGTCGGCGTACTCGGCCACATCATCGACGTCAGAGATATCGAGAACCTCGGTGACCACCGGCAGCCCGGTGGCCTCACGCACCTCGGCCAGGGTTTTCAGGCCGGCGAGCCCAAGGCCCTGAAAGGCATAGGGCGAGCTGCGCGGCTTGTACGCTCCGCCGCGCAACAGTGTTGCTCCGGCGCGCTTGGCCAGCAACGCCGACTCGTAGGTCTGCTCAGGTGTTTCGACCGCGCACGGCCCCGCGATGAGCGTGAAGGTATCCGGTCCTATCGGCACGCCGCCGACCCTTACGGTCGTGCGCTTCGTGTGGTTGGCCGCGGACACCAGCTTGTAGGGCGCCGTGATCCGTTTGGTGTCGGCGACGCCGGGAAGGCCCGCTGCGTCCAGCGTCTCCAGGACCTCCTCGGATCCGACCACGCCGACGATCGTGCGGCTGACACCGCGGCTGACGAAGGCCTGCCCGCCGTGTGCTTCGACGTAGGCGACTACTCCGGCGATTTCGCTGCTCCCGGCGGAGGACGCCATCACGATGACCATGCCGTGCAGCCTAAGGCAAGGGAGCTGAGGCTACTTCAGGCGAAGGACGACGGTGCTGCCGCGGCGCACTGACGTGCCCGGACCGGGATCGACGCTCTCCACCACGTAGCCGCTGAAGTCGAAGATGGATTTGCGCTTCTTCTGGATCGACACGACGAGGCCCAGTTTCTCCAACGCCGACTTGGCTTCTGCCGGGTCATCGCCCTGCGAGATGTCAGGGATGGTGACGATCGCCGGGCCCTTGGACAGCGTCAGGGTGATCCTGGAGAACTTGACGGCCGTACCGCCGGCGTCCGGTGACTGCCGGATGACCCTGCCTTCAGGCACGGTGTCGGAGTAGTCCTCGGCGTAATCGGGTGTGAAGCCCGCATCGTTGAGGATCTTGGTGGCGTCGTCCTTGCTCCTGTCCCGCACGTCGGGGACTGCGATCACGGGTGGACCCGTTGAGACGAAGACCGTGATCAGCTGGCCGCGCCTGACCTTCTGGCCGGCCGTCGGATTCGTGCGGATCACGTTTCCGGCGGCGATCTTGCCGGTTGCGTCCGAGGCGTCGCTGGACACGACTTGGACGGGCAGTGCCTTGAACGACTGCCGCGCGCTGGCGTAGGGCCGCCCGGCCACGTCGGGCACCGTGAATCGTTCCTGGCCCCGCGAGACGATCAATGACACCATCTTGCCCTTGATCAGGTGCTTGTCGGCCGCCGGATTGGTGCGGATGATGTCGCCCGGCGGCACCGACTCGCTGTACTCCTGCGGGGTGACCGGATCGACGGAGAAGCCGTCGGCGACCAGTTGGCGGGTGGCCAGCGATTGGCTCATACCCGAGACATCAGGCACCTGGCGGTACCTGCCGACGGTGAGCCACCACGCGCCGTATCCCGTGAGCAGGCCCAGCAGCAGGATGATCGCGACCACGATCGCCGTCCGGCGCCGGGCCCGGCGCCGGCGCTGCCAGGCCGGTGAGCGCTCGGGCGGCCGGGGACCGCGCGAGTCCGGGGGACCGCCGGGACCCTGGCTGACGGTCGTGTTGAGGACGTCGGCGGCCGGTGCCGCGGCGAAGGTGGGCGCGGTGGTCTCCACCGAATGCCGTCCGGCCGGCTGCCGGGCGGGCGCGGCACCCTGGCGCGCGATCGGGATGACCTGGGTGGCGTCGGGGTCCCCGCCGGGTTGCGGGCGCGGTGGCACGCCTACCACCGGCAGGCCCAGATCGAGCCGGACGTCGTGCAGCTCGGCCAACAGGGCGCCGGCGTCCAGCGGCCGGCCAGAGGGCTCACGACTGGTGGCTCGCAGCACGACTTCATCCAGGGCCGGCGGAATGCCCGGACGGCGAGCCGACGGCGGCGGCACGTCTGAGTTCACATGCTGGTAGGCAACCGCCATCGCGCTGTCCCCGCTGTACGGCGCCGAGCCGGTCAACAGCTCGAAGAGCACCACGCCGGCGGAGTAGACGTCCGAGCGCGCATCTGCCGAACCCCGGGAGATCTGCTCGGGCGGGCAGTAGGCCACGGTGCCCATCATCAGGCCGGTGCGGGTGCTGCTCGCATCGGCCTCGACGGCCCGGGCAAGCCCGAAGTCGGCGACCTTCACGGCGCCGTCGTCGGCGAGCAGGATGTTCTCGGGCTTGACGTCGCGGTGTACCAGCCCCGCCCGGTGCGCCGCGGCCAGCGCGCCGAGCACCGGTTCCATGATCGAGACGGCCAAGGCCGGGCTGAGGGCTCCTCGCTCGCGCAGCAGATCTCGCAGCGTGCGGCCCCTGACCAGTTCCATGACCAGGAAGACGTGCCCGGCGTCGGTGCCCTGGTCATAGACGGCGACGGCGTTGAGGTGCGCCAGCCGGGCCGCAACCCGAGCCTCGCGGGTGAAGCGGTCAGCGAACGCGGGGTCGGTGGAGAGCGCGGAGGACATCACCTTGACGGCCACTTCGCGGTCCAGGCGCTCGTCCACCGCGGTGTAGACGGTCGACATCCCGCCGCGGGCCAGGCGCTGCACCACGCGGTAGCGACCTTCGAGGACGCGGCCCACGATCGGATCACCCATGGCCGTCTGCACACCCGGATTCTAGGTCGTCGCGAGCCTGCGCACCCGCAGCCCGCCGCCAGGGCCCCGTCAGTAGGCTGGTTCGCATGCCGGACTCGAACGCAGCCGGGTCCGAACGACCACGGATCGAACTGATCGCCGACGAGGAACATCCCGGCGGCACGATGCTCGTGATGGATTCGGTCCGGCAGTCCTACGTCGACATCGATGACCCGACATATCTGGACTTCGAGTACATCCAGTTCTTCGCCAGCGTGCTCGCCAGCTGGCGCGACGGCCAGCTCGCGGTCACCCACGTCGGCGGCGGCGCGCTGACCATGCCGCGCTACCTCGCGGTAACCCGTCCCGGATCGCCGCAGATCGTCCTGGAACCCGACGCTGAACTGACCGAGGTGGTCAGGAGCCGCCTGCCGCTGCCGCGCCATCACCGGATCCGGGTACGCCCACTCAGCGGTCGCGCCGGGATCGCTCAGCTGGCCGATCACAGTGCTGACCTGATCATCCTGGACGCCTACGCCGACGGCCGGGTGCCGGCCGATCTCACCACGCTCGAGTTCTTCGCCGAGGTCCGCAGGGTGCTGCGCGAGGACGGGATGCTGCTGGCCAACCTGGTGGACGAGCCCGACCTTCGCTACCTCCGCCGGGTGGTAGCGGGTCTGCGCGGGGTGTTCAGCGACGTCACCCTGGTGAGCTCCAACGACGTGCTCAAGGGCCGTCGCTTCGGGAACCTGGTGCTCGCCGCGACCCTGTCCACGCCGCTCGACCTCGACGCGCTGCGCACTGAGATCGTCCGGCAGCCCTTTCCGGCTGGGGTCCGCGACCACGCGCAGCTGGCGACGTCCGGACGTGGGGCCAAGCCGTTCACCGATAGCGAGTCCGCGGAGTCGCCCGAACCCAATCGGGCAGGCTGGCGCATCCGCTGAGTCCAACGCGGGAAGCGGACCAAGCTAGAAGTGGGTATGGGCTAAATCTCTGGCTACGGACAGGCCACAGTTCAGGCTAGATTTGGGCCATGACCACGGTGTCGTTGAGCGAGGCAAAAGACCGCCTCTCTGGACTTGTCGACGAGGCCGAGACGACCCACGAGGTCATCACGATCACCAAGCAGGGCAGGGCCGCAGCGGTGCTGATGGCCGCTGATGACCTTGATTCGCTGCACGAGACTCTGTACTGGCTCTCACAGCCCGAGATCCGCGAGTCACTGGCTGAAGGTGAGCGCGAGTTCGCTGCCGGCGAGACTGCCAGCGGCGCGGACCTACGGGCAGAGTTCGGCCTGCCCGCCCGGTGACTGAGGCGCCCTATCATGTGGAGATCATCTCCGAGGGCCGCCGAGACCTGCACCGCTGACGTATAAGCCGCAGGCTGTGCGAATCAAGCGTCGACCGGGGCGGATCTCGCCAAGGCCGACGCCGTCCTTCATCCCTTTGGAGCGGACGCCGATCGCAGAATCGGGAACAGGTCATGCTCCATGGCGTGGCCGGCTTCGATTTCGCGTTCGAGGCCATCGAACTGTGGTGAGGTGACCCAGGGCCGCGGTGCGTGCACCATGTCGTCGCCAAGAAACCGGAGTGAGAACGCGCGCCGCCGGTTCGTCCCAGGAACGCCGTAGGCGTGGTGCAACGTGCACATGTGGAAGAACACCGCGTCGCCGGGTTGCATCGCCCACGACCGGATGTCGTAGGCCGCTCGGTCCGCTTCGACCTCGGGCAGTTCCGCGAGGACTCCCTCAGGAAACCATTTGGCCTGGTTGTCCATGAACGAGCGCGGCATCAGGTAGCCCTGGCGGTGCGAACCGGCCAGAAACTCCAACGTCGACTCCAGCGACACCGGGTCGACCGGGGCCCACATAGAGCAATTCATTCGTCCATCGACGTTGTAATAGGGCTGGTCCTGATGCCACGGGGTAACCGCTTTGGTGCCCGGCTCCTTCACGAGAATGTGGTCGTGGAACAGCCTCACCTGATCTCCACCCATCAACTGCCAGGCAACGTCGGCCGCACGTGAGGTGAACGCGATCTCGCGGAACTGTGGGATTCGCTGCCAATTGCAGAAGTCCTCGACGAACTTCCCAGGGTCCTGCGGGGTGCTGGCCACCTTGAACCTAGGGCTCGGATCGGCCAAGTTCGCGTCGATGCCCTGCTTGATGGTGGCAACCTCGTCCTCGGTAAAGAGTCCGGGCACGATCAATACGCCGTTCAAGGCGAAATCCTCGATCATGCGCGGGGTGATGGTCGGTGCGATCGTCGTCGACATTGTGGGCTCCTTCGGTTGGTGAGCTGAGCCTGTCAGCTGGGCAACGATCATGAAAAGTGGTACTTGATGACCGTTGTGTACAACTATTTCGATCACTACGGTTGTCCCCATGCCGTCTCGCGAGGTGTCCGTACGTCAACTGCTGGCACTCAAGGCGATTCACGAGCTGGGCTCCTACCGGCGTGCCGGGCAAGCCCTCGGCTACTCGCAGGCAGCCATCACCGCGCAGATAGCGGCCCTTGAAAAGGCTGTCGGGACGATGGTGTTCGACCGACCCGGCGGCCCTCGGCCGGCGATCTTGACCGCCGCCGGCCGCGAGGTGCTTGCGACGGCGACGGATGTAGTGGCGGCGGTTGAGCTGTTGGATCTGCGCCTGGCCGCAGTACGGGATGGCACCTGGGGACGGCTGGCAATCGGGACGTTCCAGTCCGCGTCGCATCACCTGCTGCCGACGGTGCTGGCCCAGATGCGAGCGCAGGAACCCGATGTCGCGATCAGCGTGGTCGAAAGCAACGACAACGCTGAGCTGATAGCGGCGGTGCACGACGGCCGGCTGGACGCGACCTTCTTAGTCGGCCCGGTCGTTGACCCACGACTGACGATCCATCAGGTATG
>JAVEES010000197.1 GCA_030840285.1 Pseudonocardiales bacterium | reverse complement strand
TGCCATCAGCTGATACCGATCGGCACCGAACAGCTCCGTCACAATCTGGCTGGCGAACGCGGTGTGCGTAGCGTCGTTCACGGTGGCTGGGTACTCGTCGAGGTACTCGACCTCGGCCTCGAGGCCATGTGCCTGGGCGATCTGGCGGCACAGGGCCGGCGCCTCGACCCGGATCCGTGCGAGGCTCTCCGCGGAGAAAGTCCGGATCGTCGCGTCGAACTCGGCAAGGTCGGGAATGATGTTGCGACGCGTACCGGCGTGCAACGAGCCCACGGTGACCACCACCGGATCGAAGACGTCGAAGCGCCGGGTCACCAGCGTCTGCAGGCCCGTCACCATCTCGGCGGCCGCGGTGATCGGGTCTCGTCCCAGATGGGGCGTGGAGCCGTGGCCACCCTCGCCATGGACTCGAACTCTCAACCAGCCACTCGCCGCCATCAGGGTTCCCGGACGAGCGCAGAACACGCCGGTCGGGTACTTCCCGGACGTCACGTGCATCCCGTATGCCGAGCTGACTCTGGGGCCGGCTGCATCCAGGACACCTTCGGCGATCATCTTTCCGGCGCCGTCCCAGCCTTCTTCTCCGGGTTGCAACATGAAGACCACGTCACCGGCGAGTTCGTCCCGATGCGCCGACAGCAAGGTGGCCGCGCCGACCAACATCGCCATATGCAGGTCGTGACCACATGCGTGCATCGCGCCATCGATCTCGCTGCTGAAGGCCACCCCGCTGACCTCGCTGACCGGGAGCGCGTCCATGTCCGCTCGCAACAGCACTGCGGTGCCCGACGGGCGGCCTCGAAGCACCGCGGTGATCGAGCTGAGTTGCGAGCCGCAGCTGATCTCGAGCCCTAGCCCGTCCAGTTCGGCGAGCAGGGTTTGCTGGGTGCGCGGCAACTCGAGTCCGATCTCGGGCTGGCGATGCAGTTGATGGCGCAGCGCCGTAAGCCGGGGACCGAGTTCCTGAGCGTCGTCTCGCAGCCTGTCGTGCAGTGCCATGAGAGCCTTCCGTTCGCCGGGGCGGATCGGAGAAACGTACGGTCTCATTTATTTCTTGGCGGTAAAGTGCAAGGAATCCGCCAATCTAGGGGGACACGTTGCAAGAATCATTCACGCTCTCCGACGATGACCGGCTGCTGATCGATGCCCTGCAGATCGCGCCGCGAGCATCCTGGTCATCCATCGGTGAGGCATTGGGGATAACCCCGGTGACCGTTGCCCGGCGTTGGCAGCGGCTGACCGAGGCCGGGGCAGCGTGGGTAACCGTCGCACCCGGGATGGGTTACCAGCAGGAGCGGGTGCTTGCTTATGTCGAGATCACCTGCCCGCCAGCACACCGGTTCGCGGTCGCCGAAGCCCTTGCCCAGCATCACCTGGCTATCACGGTCGAGTTGACCACCGGAAGCGCCGACATCCTCGTGACGGTGGCGGCGCAGGATCTCGACACGCTGTCGCACTACTTGCTCGATCACCTCGGTGTCGTCCCGCATGTGCTCAGCACGCGCGCCCGGGTGGCGACCAGGCTCTACACCGAAGGCGGGGCGTGGCGGCTGGACGAGCTGTCGCGCGAAGCCGGCGCGGCGATGGAGCGGGAGCGGCTGCGCCAGGACGACCATTCGGACTCCCAACCCCCGAAGGTCAACACCGCAAACATGAAAGCCATGCTGACCGGGCTGGCGGTAGACGGCAGGGCCTCGTACGCCGATCTCGCCGAACTGGCCGGGATCAGCCCGACCAGCGCTCGGCGCCAAGTGTCGAGGCTGCTGCGAGATCGAGTCGTCATACCGCGAACCGACCTGTCGGCCGCGACGTCCGGCTGGCCCGTTCAGGTGTACTTGTGGGCCAACGCGCCGGTCGATGTTCTGGCGGACTCGGCGCGAGCGTTGAGCCGGTTCCGGCAGGCCCGGCTCTGCGCGACGGTGACCGCCGGGCCGAGCCTGGTGCTCGGCGTCTGGTTGCGCACCGTAGAAGAGGTGCACCGTCTGGAGTTGGCGATCGCCGCGAAGTTACCCCGCGTCGAGGTAGTGGACCGCCTCATCGTGCTGCGGACGGTCAAGCGCATGGGTCGGCTTCTGGACAACAGCGGCCGCGCGATCGGGGTGATCCCGATCAACATCTGGGACGACCTGCTCGAGCATGAACACGGCAGGCAGTGAGGTGGCCATAGGGGCGAGACGCCGCAGATTCCCGCGAGACAGCGTCGCCCTGGCTGTTAGGCCGATGTAAACAAGTAAGCGCTTTATGGGTGTCCTAACCCGCCACGGCGAGTACGGTCGGCTACGGGCTAGAAAGCCAGCCCAGAGCGCCAGATGCGCCGCCGACCCTGGGACGACCAGACCCCAGCCGTGCGGTCGAGGCAGTCGCCGTTGCGAGGACGCGCAACATGCGCAGAGCACCCACAGTTTCCGACAGCACGTCCGGGCCTTCATTGCTTTCGCGAGAAGGCCCAAACGGGTGCGGCACGGCGAGGCGTGGCAGTGCCGAAGGAAACCCTCGGCCAAGCCAATTGCAGGATTCACCGAAAGGATGACGAAAATGAGAGACAGGACTGATGAGGCCCGCGTTGTCCGCAGACGTTCACGGATGGTGACGCCGCGAAGCCGCGGCGCGCTCTCGGGATTCTGCCTGCTTCTGCTGGGCGCCTGGGGCGCGTTGATCCCCTTTATCGGACCGTATTTCGACTACGCCTACACGCCCAACACCGAGTGGACGTGGACGGCAGCTCGGTTCTGGCTTCAGGTGCTGCCCGGTGGAGTGACCTTCCTCGCCGGCCTCGTTCTGCTGTTCACTGCTCAGCGGGTGATTGGCATTCTGGCCGCCTGGATAGGAATTGCGGCCGGTGCCTGGTTCGTGATCGGGCCGCTGGTGGCGCCGCTGTGGCAGGCGGACTACCTCGGCACGCCGGTCGGCGGCAAGACCGCGGCCAGCGTGGAGGCGATCGGCATGTTCTACGGCCTCGGCGCCGCCATAATCCTCTTCGGAGCCCTGGCGGCCGGTCGGTTCAGCGTCGTCTCGGTTCGCGACGTCGGCATCGCGACGGCCACCACTCGGGAAGCCGCAGCACTGGAGACGGACGAGCCGGTGGCTGCCCGTGAGCCGGTTGCGACGCGCGAGCCAGCGGCTACCCGTGAGCCGGTTGCGACCCGCGAGCCAGTAGCTACCCGCGAGCCCGTCGCCCGCGACACGGGTGAGCCGGTCGTTGCACGGGATGCCGACGTTGAGCCGGCTTCCCAGACCCAGGACGGCACTCACCGCAGGCGGCGGCTGTCCTTTCACTAGAAGCTAACGGCGAAAGCGGTTTCTTAAGCAATATTTGGCTCTAGCATCGACTTTTCTGGCGAAAAGACCCGGCGATTCACCGTTTGGACAGCTACCGGCAACCTAGCGACGGTGTGCTCAAAGGCGTCTTCTCATCCTCAGAAAGGTACGCAATGCCTCGAGCAACCACGCGTCGCCTCCGGTGGGCCTGCGGCGCCACTGCGGTCGTCGCAGGCCTGGCCGCGGCCACCGGCCTGTCCGCATCGCCTTCGGTCGCCGCGCAGCCGGCCAAGGCTTCCACGCCGATCCAGCACCTGGTCGTCATCTTCGGCGAGAACGTCTCCTTCGATCACTACTTCGGCACCTACCCCAACGCCGCCAACACCGGCGGAACGGCCTTTGCCGCAAAGCCCGGCACGCCTTCGGTAAACGGCCTGTCCGGCACCTTGCTGACCGCCAACCCGAACGGCACCAATCCCCGCCGGTACAGCCCGTCGGCGATCAACGACGTCCTGACCTGCGATCAGGACCACAACTACTCCGACGAGCAGAAGGCCTTCAACGGCGGTGCGATGGACCGGTTCCCGCAGACCGTGGGCAACGGAGCCGGCAGTTCGCCGACCGGAGCCCCCTGCGTCGCTGGTGACGTCATGAACTACTACGACGGCAACACCACCAGCGCGCTGTGGAACTACGCTCAGCAGTACTCGATGAGCGACAACTCCTTCGGCACGACGTTCGGCCCCTCCTCGCCCGGTGCCATCAACCTGGTCGCCGGTAACACCGGTGGCGTCGACATGGCACACACCGCCAACAACCCGACGATCGCGACGGCGGCCAAGCCGAATGCCGACCTGACGCCGGACGGCCAGGGCGGCTACTCGCTCACGAGCGACGCCCAGCCGTACTGGGATGACTGCAGCACCCGCGATGCGGTAGCCATGTCAGGCACCAACATCGGGGACTCGCTCAACAGCGCCGGCCTGTCGTGGGGCTGGTTCCAGGGCGGCTTCCGGCCGACCACCAGCTTCTCCGACGCCGCCACGGCTACCGGACATGCCGGGCAGCCGACCTCGAGCTTCGTCGCCGACGAGTTCAAGAACGCCGGCTTCAACAGCTCGGTGCCGCACTCGGCCAACCAGGGCATCTGCAACGCCGTCACCGCGGTAGGCACCGGCCTGAGCGCGCCGCTGACGACGGGCACCGGCCAGTACGGCTGGAAGGACGATTACATCGCTCACCACGAGCCTTTCCAGTACTACGCCTCGACGGCCAACCCGCACCACGTCACGCTGCCCACCACCAAGAGCGGGACGGTGCCGTTGTCGGCGCTGAAGAGCATCGGCACGGACACCCAGCACTACGTCAACGGCCAGCCGCAGTTCGACACGCCTAATCACCAGTACGACACGAGCGACTTCGACCAGCTCGTCAGCGGCATCGGTGCAGGCCAGCTGCCGCCGTCCACGCTGCCTGCGGTGAGCTTCCTGAAGGCACCCGGCTTCCAGGACGGGCACGCCGCCTACTCCGACCCGATCGACGAGCAGCGCTTCATCGTCAACGAGATCAACGCGCTGCAGAAGACGCCGGACTGGAAGAGCACCGCCGTCGTGGTGGCCTATGACGACTCCGACGGCTGGTACGACCACGTCTACAGCGGCGTGAGCAACCCGTCGAACACGGTCGCCGATGCACTTACCGGTACTGGCAGCTGCGGCACCGGCACGCCGGCCGCCGGCCAGCAGGGTCGCTGCGGCTATGGCCCGCGCCTGCCGCTGGTGGTCGTTTCGCCCTGGTCGAAGCAGAACGCCGTCGACCACACGCTCACCGACCAGTCCTCGATCACCCGCTTCGTAGAGGACAACTGGGGTCTGTCGCGAATCCCGGGCAGCCTCGATGCGCAGGCGGGCAGCCTCAACGGACTGTTCGACTTCGCCGCCAAACAGGGTCAGGGCAACGCCTACGGCAACGCGCCGAACGCCAAGCCGTTCATCCTGGATCCGGCAACGGGCAAGCCAACCAGCTGAACAAGCTCAGACACAGCGAGCAGGGTCGGAATATTCCCGGCCCTGCTCGTTTTGTTTTGCGTGCACCGCGCACGGCGTCGGGCAGGCTCGGCGCCTGGCAGCGTGAGAGGCTGAACTGTGGCTATCACGCGGCTTTCCCCCGGTGAACAGGCGAAACTGCGCGACGCAGAGCTGACCTACGCGCAAGTCGGCGCCTCGCTGGATGTGCTCCCTGAGGGTTACCAGCACCTGAAGCGGTCCAGGGTGCTCGGTTCGGGCACAGCGGTTTTCGACCAGGCAGCGAGGGACGTGCTGTCCTGGCAGGTGCAGGAGCGGTCCGGTATCAGGGTCGCGGCCTCGTCCACCGATGTGGTCATGGACGCGGTCGCCGTGCTCGCGATCGGCGTCGGAGCACTCCGGGTCACGGCACCGTGCCGGGTCGTTCGGGTGCTCACCGAGCCAGACCGGCAGGGCTTCGCTTACGGCACGTTGCCCGGACATCCTGAATCGGGCGAAGAGGCATTCGTGGTAAAGCGTGAAGCGGACGGGACCGTGGTCTTCGAGGTCACCGCGTTCTCGCGACCGGCCACCCTGCTGGCCAAGGCCGGCGGCCCGATCGCCAGAGTCGTGCAGCGGCTGATGACCGCTCGCTACCTGTCAGCGCTGGCCGCTAAGCAGCCCTGACGCTGACAGGCAAGCGGTTTCTACTCGACAGGTTCCAGGACGAACACCGGGATCTGGCGGTCGGTCTTCTTCTGGTAGTCGGCGTAGTCGGGGTAGGCGGCGACGGCTCGCTCCCACCACTCGGCCTTCTCCGCACCCGTGACCTCGCGGGCTCTCATCTCCTGCTTGACCGGGCCGTCCTGCAGCTCGACCACGGGGTTGGCAACCACGTTGTAGTACCACACCGGATTCTTCGGAGCTCCACCCAGCGAGGCGACGGCGGCATAACGTCCCTCGTGTTCCACGCGCATCAGCGGCGTCTTGCGCAGCTTCCCCGACTTGGCTCCCTGCGTGGTAAGCAGGATCACCGGCATTCCGCGCATCGTCGTACCGCTGGTCCCGCCGGAGCCCTCGAACTCCTCGACCTGGTCCCGAACCCACTTCTCCGGACTCGGCTCGTACTCACCTGCAAACGGCATTGCGGCGTCCCTTTCGTCAGCGTCTGGACGAGACCGCGTTGGTAGCCGCCGGTCTCGCCACGTTCCCCCACGATCATGCCTCAGACGGCTGTGTCGCGTTGGGCCCGCTGCGGAGCGGGGCCGATCGCGGCGCTCAACAACCCCGCATTGGGCAGGTGTACCGGACCTTCGTCGGTGACCATCGTGGTGAACAGCAACCCGGCTACCACGATCTCGCCCTCGAACGTCCCGCCCATCGCGCCGGACCGGACGATCACCCGCTGGCCGGGGATATAGGGCCTGGCGAACATCAGCACGAGGCCGGCGAAGAAGTTACCCAGCGATTGCTGGGCAGCTATTCCGACGACCACACCCGTTACGGCGCCACCCACCAGCAGGCTGCTCAGATTGACGCTGAGCAACTGCAGGATGCCCAGCAGGATAAGGCCGTAGCCCGCCACCGAGACGACCAGCCGCAGCGCCGAGGCGGCTGATGGCCCACCCCTGGCGGAGGTGACCCGAAACGATTCCCGCGCCGCCGATCGCACCGCGGTGGCGCCGAGTACCGCGAAGGCCGCTGCGAGCAGGATCACGGCCGGCTCGACGTGGCCGTTTCGGCTCAGGCCGCCGAGCTTGTCGCCGACGGCCAGGCAGATCGCGGCGAGCAGGCCTAGTCCGACCGCCCGCTTGAAGTCTGGTTTGATCCTGGCGTCCAGCGATAGCAGCGCTTCCCGTCCGAGCAGGTGATTCTCGGCGGAAGGACGGGGAATCCACGCTCTTCGTCTGTCGCTCATGGTTCCAGTTCTACCTACGTCCGGACGGCTGGCCGAAGGCGGTCCCGGCATCACGTCCGGGACCGCCCTCGCCGAGTTTCTATCGTCGCGCTCAGGCCTGTTCGGCAACCGCGAACTGGACGCTGCCGCTCGGGTCGACCGCGGCATCGAGCGTCTTGTCAGCGAGCAGCTCGTTCGCCGGGCCGTCGAGGAAGAGGCGTGCGCCGTCGGCCTCCAGCACGGCGTCCCCGGGCCCGGGCACGGCCGCGAGCGACAGCGTCAGCGAACCGCCTTCGGGATCGCTGCTGATGCGCAGCCCGATGCCTTCGGGTGCCTCGGCCTGATCGGTGATGTTGCGGATTTCAGCTACTGCGTTCTGCGTAACGGTGAGCACGGAGAGAACTCCTCAGCGTGTGGAAACGGGACAGCTCGGATGAGGGCGGACGGCTTGCCTGAGCCCGTCAAGGGGCTCCAGCCGCGACGGATACCAGCGTGGCCTGGCTAAGAGAAACGCCTGACCGGTCAGGTGATCCTGGCCGCCGTACTGTCCGTACCACCGTTCCGCGCGCGGCGGCAAAGGTCAAATCTCACCGCTCGGCGCGAAACACCGAATGCACGTCAGCCGATGGGCCGACCGATCAGCCGAAGCGGCCGGACGATCGGCAGAATTGGCCGACCGATCAGCCGAACCGGCCAGAGATGTAATCCTCGGTGCGCGGATCGCTGGGGTTGGAGAAGATCTTCTGCGTCTCGTCGATCTCCACGAGCTTGCCCGGCTTGCCCACGCCGGCCAGGTTGAAGAACGCGGTGCGCTCGGATACCCGCGCGGCCTGCTGCATGTTGTGCGTGACGATGACGATCGTGTACTTCTCTTTCAGGCTCTGGATCAGGTCCTCGATGGCCAGCGTGGAGATCGGGTCCAGAGCCGAACATGGCTCGTCCATCAGCAGGACCTGAGGCTCTACCGCGATCGCCCTCGCGATGCACAGTCGCTGCTGCTGGCCACCGGACAGGCCTGCGCCCGGCTTGCCAAGCCGGTTCTTGACCTCTTCCCAAAGGTTCGCGCCGCGCAGCGACTTCTCGACGGTGTCATCGAGGTCGGACTTCTTCAGCCGTCCCGATTGCAGCTTCAGACCGGCCGCGACGTTGTCGTAGATGGACATGGTCGGAAACGGGTTCGGGCGCTGGAACACCATGCCGATGGTGCGCCGTACCTCGACCGGATCGATCGCCGAATCGTAGATGTTCTCCCCGTCCAGCAGCAGGTCACCCTTCACGTGCGCGCCGGTGATCACCTCGTGCATCCGGTTGATCGTCCGCAGCACGGTCGATTTGCCACAGCCGGACGGGCCGATGAACGCGGTCACCGAACGCGGGGCGATGGTGAAGCTGACCTCGGACACCGCCAGGAATTTGCCGTAGTAGATATCGAGGTTCTTGGCGTCGATGCGCTTTGCCATGACTGGTGTTTCCCCTTATGACATGGAGTGTTTGCGACGGCTGGCTTAGTTGGCGATCTTGCTGCGACGGGCGATCAGCCGGGCGCCGACGTTCAGCACCATGACGATCAGGATCAGCGTCAGCGCGGTTCCCCAGAGGCGATCAGCCGCATAGTGAAATCGCTTGTTGCCCAGCTGCGGTACCTGGCTGTAGATCATGCCCGGCAGCGATCCCTGGAAACCGCTGAGCAGGTTGGAGTTCGTGTCAGGGGAGTAGCCGACCAGGATCAACAGCGGAGCGGTCTCGCCGGCCACCCGAGCCACGCCGAGCATCACGCCGGTGACGATGCCCGAATAGGCCGTCGGCAGCACGATCTTGGTGATGGTCTTCCACTTCGGGACCCCGAGCGCGTAGGAGGCCTCACGCAGCTCGTTCGGCACCAGCTTCAGCATCTCTTCGGTCGTCCGCACGATAACCGGAACCATCAGCATCACCAGCGCGAGCGAGACATAGATGCCCGCCCGCTGGCCGCCGAGCGTCGTGATGAACACCGCGTAGATGAAGAGGGCCGCCACGATGGACGGAATGCCGGTGAGGATGTCCACCATGAAGCTGGTGACCTTGGCCAGCGCGCCACCGCCGTACTCGATCAGGAAGATGGCAACCAGCAACGCGATCGGCACCGAGATGATCGTGCACACAAGCACCTGCTCGGCTGTGCCGAGGATGGCGTGCGAGACACCACCGCCGGGACGCCGGAAGGTGATGCTGCGCTGTGAATGCGTCCACCATTGCGAGGTGGTGATCGTCTTCAGGCCCTTGCTGACAACGGTCCACAGCAACCACACCAGCGGGATCAGCGCGACGCAGAACGATGCCGAGACCAGCACGGTGGCCAGGCTGTTCTTGAACGACCGTAAACCACCCTTGGAAGCACCGGCCAGCGTGCTGGTGAGCGCGGCTGCCGTGGTCATGAGAACTCCTTGCGGCGGTTGACGACTACCCGAGCGGCCGCGTTGACGGCGAAGGTCAGAACGAACAGGACGAGGCCCGCCGCGATGTAGGCGCCGGTCTGTTTCGGGTCGTTGAATTCGGCCGCCGCGTTGGCGATCTTCGAGGCGAACGTCTCGCCGCCGTAGAACAGCGAGGGATTGAACGGGTTTCCGGTACCGACCGTCGACAGGATCAGGGTGATCGCGATCGTCTCACCGAGGGCACGTCCCAGGCCGAGCATCGCACCCGAGATGACGCCGGGACGGCCATGCGGCATAACCGAGAGCCGGATCATCTCCCAGCGGGTCGCGCCGAGCGCCCACGCCGCCTCCACATTCGCTCGGGGAGTCCGTTCATAGACTTCCCGGGAGATCGCGGTCACGATCGGCAGGATCATGATGGACAGCACCACCGCGCCGACGAACACGGTGCCCGAGTCGGTGTTCGTTGCCTTGAACAGCGGGAACCAGCCCAGCTTGTCGGTGAGAAAGGTGCGCACCGGGTCCAGCTTGGGCGCCAGCACGTAGATGCCCCAGACGCCGTAGATGATGGACGGGACGGCAGCCAGCAGGTCCACCACGAACGCCACCGGTCTGGCCAGCCGCGGAGTGGCGTACTGGGTGATGAACAGGGCGATCCCGACCGCGACCGGCACCGCCAGCAGCATCGCCACCACCGAGGAGAGCACCGTCGTCCACAGCATGTCGACGATGCCGAACTTCAGCGGCGCGCCACTGACCTGCCAGTCCCGTGAGGTGAAGAAGTTGACCTTGTCGTCCAGGATCGAGGGAACCGCCTTGGCCAGCAGGAAGACCGCCACCAGGCTGAT
>JAVEES010000378.1 GCA_030840285.1 Pseudonocardiales bacterium | reverse complement strand
ACTGCACGACGAAGATGCCGGAGTTCACCGATCGAGGGCACGCGGTGTTGTCGTAGAACTTCTTCGAGATCAGGTACTTGATGCTCTGGACGTTGCAGGGTGCGCCAGCACCGTCGAGCTGGACAGTGATCGTGCCCAGGTTCGTATTGAACAGCGCCGTCGAGGTGGTCTTCGGAGTGGGCTTGGGGTCCGGCGGCAGCCCGACGTCGAACAGGTTGCCCGCCTTGAGCGCCGTGGCGTTCTCGGCGTAACCGCACGGCCCGGAAGTCTTGCGTGCCGCGTGGGTGATCGCGGCGGGCTTGCGGCTCGGCAGCGGCGCCTTCGTCGAGGACGGGCTCGGGGTCGGGCTGGTGGTCGGGCTGCCACTGGCACCGGCGCTCGCGGTGCTCGTCGGCGAGGCGGTCGACTTCTTGTTGTCGTTGGTCAGCATGACGATCGTCGTGATGACCACGGCGAAGACCACGAGAACCCCGAGCACGGTAGAGGCCATCGTCAGCTGGCGGCGGCGCGCCTCGCGCTGCTGGCGCCGAACCAGTTGGCGCTCGAGGTGGCGACGGGCCGCCTCGCGGCGTTGTTTGCTGTTCGGCACGGGTGGTCCTCCTGGCGGGCCGCTGCTGACTGCGGTATCGGAAACGGTCGACGGCTGTCGGGGAAGTCTACGAAACGAGCCTGGGCGCCGCCTCAGCGCGGCAGGCAGGCCCCGGGCACGAGCCAGCCGGATGGCCTCAAGCCGCGCTGGGTAGGCTCGGCAACCGTGCTGATCCAGGGTTTTCCGGCGCAAGTGGCCGGCACCAACTGTTTCGTCGTCGCACCCGGCAAGTCCGAGCAGTGCATCATCATCGATCCCGGGGTCGGCGTCGGGCAAGCGGTCCAGGACGTTATCGATGAGCACAACCTGCACCCGGTCGCGGTCGTGCTGACCCACGGCCACCTCGACCACACCTTCTCGGTGCTGCCGATCTGCCAGGCAACCGACGTACCCGCCTATATCCATCCCGCAGACCGAGCTGCCTTGACTGATCCCTGGTCCGGGCTCGGGCTGCCGGTCGGGGCGCCGCTGTTCGGGATGGCCGGCCTGACGTTCGCGGAGCCGGACGACGTCCGGACGATGTCGGATCTGGACGAGTTGGCTCTGGCGGGATTGAAGTTCCAGGTCCGGCACGCGCCCGGTCACAGTCCGGGGTCGGTCGTGTTCAGCCTGCCGACCGAGGAGGCCGGCGTGCTATTCGCCGGTGATGTGCTTTTTGCCGGCTCCATCGGGCGCACCGACCTGCCCGGCGGCTCGTTGGCCGACATGATGAACTCGCTGCGAGACGTCATCCTTCCGATGGACGACGAAGTAATCGTTTTGCCTGGGCATGGTCCACAGACGACGATTGGCCGCGAGCGTGCCACCAACCCCTTCCTGAGAGATCTGATATGAGTGCAAAACCCACGCCCTTGAGTGGGTTCCCTGAGTTGCTGCCTGCCGAACGATTCGTCGAACAGCAGGTGATCGATCGCTTGCGGGCAACCTTCGAACTGCATGGCTTCGCCTCGATCGAGACCCGCGCGGTCGAACCGCTGGAGCAGTTGCTGCGCAAGGGTGAGATCGATAAGGAGGTCTACCTCCTTCGCAGGTTGCAGGCCGCCGGTGAGGATGACGACAGCGCTGCCAGCACCTTGGGGCTGCACTTCGACCTGACGGTGCCCTTCGCCCGGTACGTGCTCGAAAACGCCGGCAAGCTCGAGTTTCCCTTCCGCCGGTACCAGATCCAGAAGGTGTGGCGCGGCGAGCGCCCGCAAGAGGGCCGTTACCGGGAATTCACGCAGGCCGACATCGACGTGGTCTCTCGTGATGTGCTGCCCTTCCACCACGATGTCGAGGTCGCCCGGGTGATGGCCGAGGCGCTGTCAGACCTGCCGCTGCCCGCCTTGCGCTTGCAGGTCAACAACCGCAAGCTGATCGAAGGCTTCTTCCGCGGTATCGGTGCGCAGGATGTCGGCGCGGTGATGCGAGCGGTCGACAAGATCGACAAGGTGCCGCCGGACGTGGTCAAGGCGATGCTGATCGAGGAGGCCGCGCTCAGCGGCGAGCAGGCAGAGCTCTGCCTGGCGCTGGCCGATATCCGAACCAGCGACAGCTCCTTCGTCAAGCGGGTGAAGGACCTGGGCGTCGAGAACGAACTGCTGAGCGAGGGACTGGCTGAACTGGCCGCGGTCATCGAGGGCTGCTCGTCGGTGTCCACCGAACGGTTCACCGTCGAGGCCGACCTGCGGATCGCCAGGGGGCTGGACTACTACACCGGCACGGTTTTCGAGACCCGGATGGCCGGTTTCGAAAGTCTGGGCTCGATCTGCTCGGGAGGCCGCTACGACGCGCTGGCCAGTGACGGCCGGACCAGCTATCCCGGTGTCGGAATCAGCCTCGGGGTGACTCGCTTGCTGGCGCCGCTGTTCGCCCGGAAGAAGCTGACCGCCAGCCGCTCCGTCCCGTCCGCGGTGCTGGTGGCCCTGCCCGACGAGCAATCGCGCGCGCGGTGTGCCGAGATCGCCCAGGCCCTGCGCGAGCGCGGAATCCCTACCGAGGTGGCACCGTTGCCCCAGAAATACGGCAAGCAGATCCGCTACGCCGAGCGACGGGGTATCCCGTTCGTCTGGTTCCCTGCCGATTTAGCAGCAGACGCCGACGATGCCGGGACGCATCAGGTGTCCCATGAGGTCAAGGACATCCGCAGCGGCGAGCAGGCCGCGGCCGATCCGCACACCTGGAGCCCGCCCGCAGAGGATCTCCGGCCGCAGGTCGTCCGGCCCGAAGCCTGAGACCGAAGTGGGAGAATTGCTCGTACCGATGGATGTCGAGAGGAAAATCAGTGCTGCGCACGCATGAGGCAGGATCGCTCCGCGCGAGTCATGCAGGACAGACCGTCACGGTCAGCGGCTGGGTTGCCAGCCGGCGCGATCACGGTGGCGTCGCCTTCATCGATCTACGCGACGGGTCCGGCATCGTGCAGGTGGTGGTGCGTGGTGACGAGATCGCCCATGATCTGCGCAACGAGTGGGTCATCGCGGTAACCGGCGAGGTCCGCAACCGCCTGGAAGGCAAGGTCAACCCGAACATCCCGTCGGGCGAGATCGAAATCGTGGCCGGGGCTGTGGAGGTTCTCAACGAGGCCGCGCCGCTGCCCTTTCAGATCGACGAGCACACCGGCGTCGGTGAGGAAGCCCGGCTCAAATACCGCTACCTGGACCTGCGCCGCCCGGCGCCGTCCAAAGCGATCCGGTTGCGCAGCGAGGTGAACCGGGCAGCCCGCGAGGTGCTCTACAACCACGACTTCGTCGAGATCGAGACGCCGACGCTGACTCGATCCACGCCGGAAGGGGCACGCGACTTCCTGGTGCCGGCGCGGCTGCAGCCCGGCTGCTGGTACGCGCTGCCGCAGTCGCCCCAGCTTTTCAAGCAGCTGCTGATGGTGGCCGGGATGGAACGGTACTTCCAGATCGCGCGGTGCTACCGCGACGAGGACTTCCGGGCCGACCGGCAGCCCGAATTTACCCAGCTCGACATCGAGATGAGCTTCGTCGAACAGGACGACGTTATCGCGCTGGCCGAAGGCGTGGTGCGCGCGCTCTGGTCCCTGATAGGGCACGAGATCGGCGGCGCCATCCGGCGGATGACCTACACCGACGCGATGAACCGCTACGGCTCGGACAAGCCGGACTTGCGCTTCGAGCTGGAGATCACCGAGCTGACCGACTACTTTGCCGACACGCCGTTCCGGGTGTTTCAGGCACCGTATGTCGGTGCCGTGGTGATGCCCGGTGGTGCCGGCCAGCCGCGCAAGCAGCTCGATGCCTGGCAGGAATGGGCCAAGCAGCGCGGGGCGCGAGGCCTGGCCTACGTCCTGATCGGCGAGGACGGGGAGCTCGGTGGCCCGGTCGCCAAGAACCTCTCCGAGTCAGAGCGGGCCGGACTGGCAGAGGCGGCCGGCGCGAAGGCGGGGGACTGCGTCTTCTTCGCCGCCGGCCCGCGCAAGGCCGCGCAATCACTGCTCGGGGCTGCCCGGCTGGAGATCGGCCGTCGCCAGGGCCTGATCGACGAGTCCGCCTGGTCCTTCCTGTGGGTGGTCGACGCCCCGCTGTTCGAGCCCAGTTCAGAGGCCACCGCCAGCGGTGACGTCGCCGTCGGCTCGGGCGCGTGGACCGCGGTCCACCATGCCTTCACCAGCCCGAAGAAGGAATTCATCAACACCTTCGACACCGACCCCGGCAGCGCGCTGGCCTACGCCTACGACATCGTCTGCAACGGCAACGAGATCGGCGGTGGCTCGATCCGTATCCACCGCCGCGACGTCCAGGAGCGGGTCTTCGCCGTCATGGGGCTCAGCCAGGAACAGGCGCAGGAGAAGTTCGGGTTCCTGCTGGACGCCTTCGCCTACGGGGCACCTCCGCACGGCGGCATCGCCTTCGGCTGGGACCGGATCTGCGCCCTGCTGACCGGTTCGGACTCGATCCGCGACGTGATCGCGTTTCCGAAGACCGGCGGTGGCTTCGATCCACTCACCGAGGCACCGGCCCCGATCACCGCCGAGCAGCGCAAAGAGGCGGGGATCGACGTCCAGCCCTGACCTGACCTCACCTGACCACCCCCCGCTTTGGGCGTCTGGAATTCGCCGCTGGAGGGCCGTTTTCGGGGATTTCGGGACGCCCAAAGCCGGGGACTTAGTTCAGGCCGCTGAGGTATTCCTCGCCTGAGTAGATGTTCATCCGGTCCGTCCGGACCATCCCGGCCAGCACCAAGCCGTGTTCCCGGGCCAGATCGACGGCCAGATCCGACGGCGCGGACACCGCCACGATGCCCGCGACCGAGGCCGCAACCGCCTTCTGGACTATCTCGAAGGAGACCCGGCCGCTGACACACAGCAGCAGGTCGGTGGCCGGCATCCGGTCGTTGAGCAGCGCCCAACCGCTGACCTTGTCCACGGCATTGTGCCTGCCGACGTCCTCGCGAACGACCAGCAGCTCGCCTGTCGTGGTCGCCAGCGCAGCCGCGTGCAACGAGCCGGTGCGCTCGAACGTGCGCTGCTGGGTCCGCACCCGATCCGGCAACGCCTGCAGCACCCGGGCGGGTACTGACCAGCCGTGGCAGCGGGCGGGCGCCCAGCGCAGCGGCGTCAGGTCGAGGACGTCGGCGCTGCAGACACCGCATGAGGTGCCCGTGACCCAGGCGCGCGGCTGCGGCGGCCGGACGTCCGGCGCGAGCCGCAGGTGTACCTGATCCACCCCGCGACCGGTCGGATCACCCTCGGCTCGGGCCTGAAGATCATCGCTGGTGCGGCACTGGCGTAGCCCGATCAGATCCTCGGCCCGGTGCACCCCCGACTCCACGGCCAGCCAGCCGGCGGCCAGTTCGAGATCGTGGCCCGGGGTGCGCATCAGGGTCGCGATGACCTCGTCGCCGACCACCAGATTCAGCGGCGCCTCGACCGTGAGATCGTCGCCGCGAGCCTCGTGCTCGAGAGGTTGCGGCGACGTCGGGGTGTGCACCCGCGTGATGCGCCGACGCGCAGTCGTCACCGGCACGCCCGTACCTCCTTTGAACCACTCGAATTGAAATCGAGTGTATGCCGGGAGGATGCCGGTTCACGGCCGCTCGGCGCCCGAGGACCGCCGGCAACCCGCGGGAGGGCATGCTTGGCACATGACGCTCTTCGGCGAACCCGCCGGGCCCGACGAGGACGGCCGCGAACTAACCGATCCGGCCGAGGATCCCAGCGCCCCGATCGCGATCCGGATGCGACCCCGCTCCCTGGACGAGGTCGTCGGCCAGCAGCATCTGCTGGCCCCAGGCTCGCCGCTGCGCCGTCTGGTGGAAGGCGATGCGCCGATGTCGCTGATCCTGTTCGGGCCGCCAGGCACCGGCAAGACGACACTGGCGAGCATCGTGTCCACCGCGACGAATCGTCGCTTCGTCCAGCTCTCGGCCCTCAACGCGGGCGTCAAGGACGTTCGCGCGGTGATCGATACGGCGCGCCGCAGTCTCGAACGCGGTGGCCGGCCGACGGTGCTGTTCATCGATGAGATCCACCGTTTCTCCAAGACCCAGCAGGACTCGCTGCTGGCCGCGGTCGAGGCACGCACGATCACCCTGGTCGCCGCGACCACCGAGAACCCCTATTTCTCGATGGTGTCGCCGCTGCTGTCACGCAGCCTGCTGCTCACCCTGCAGCCGCTGACCGATGAGGACCTCTCAGAGCTCGTCGATCGGGCGCTGTCCGACGAGCGCGGCTTCGCCGGCGCGGTGACGCTGAGCGAGGATGCGAGGGGGCATCTGCTGAGGGTGGCCGGCGGGGATGCCCGTCGCGCGCTGACCGCCCTGGAGGCCGCGGCGGGCTCCGTCCTGGCTGCGGGCTCCAGCGAGATCACGCTGCCCGACCTGGAAACGGCGGTAGATAGTGCGGCCGTCCGCTATGACCGGGACGGCGACCAGCACTACGACGTCATCAGTGCCTTCATCAAGTCCATCCGCGGCTCGGACGTCGACGCGGCGCTGCATTACCTGGCGCGGATGATCGTGGCGGGGGAGGACCCGCGCTTCATCGCGCGGCGCCTGGTGGTGCATGCCAGCGAAGACATCGGGATGGCCGATCCCACCGCACTGCTGGCCGCCACGGCGGCAGCGGACGCGGTCGCGCTGATCGGGATGCCCGAGGCTCGGATCAACCTGGCTCAGGCCACGATCCACCTGGCGCTGGCGCCCAAGTCCAATGCCGTGATCACCGCGATCGACTCAGCGATCTCTGACGTGCGGGCTGGGCTGGCCGGCTCCGTTCCGCCTCCGCTGCGCGACGGCCACTACCCGGGCGCAGCCAAACTCGGCCATGCCCAGCGCTATGTCTATCCGCACGACCTGCCCGAAGGGGTGGCGGCCCAGCAGTATCCGCCAGACGAGCTGCTCGGCCGCGACTACTACCTGCCGGGCCAGCGCGGTGCCGAACGGGCGATCTCCGAGCGGCTGGCCAAGCTGCGATCATTGATCCGCTCGCGACATCCCGGCGGAAGTTAACCGGTAGGGTCAGGCCGTTGTACCGAAGGCCCGGCCCGGGACGCTGAGGAACACCGCATAGGAATGACGTCCGATTCAGGGAGGCTGGCAATCGTGTCCGCTGGAGCAATCGCGGGGTTGATCGCGGCAGGGGCGTTCGCCTTGCTGGTCCTGCTACTGGCCATACCGCTTCTCAAGCTGGGCAAGACCCTGGATGAGGCGACGCTGGCCATCCGCAAGGCCCACGAGGGCGCGACGCCACTGCTTGCCGAAGCTCAGACGACGGTCGCCAACGTCAACAGCCAGCTCGACCAGGTTGAGGGCATCACCCGCGGGGTCAGCTCGATCACCACCAACGCGGCCGCATTGACCTCCATTGTCTCGGCCACCATCGGCAGCCCGCTGATCAAGATCGCCGCGTTCTCCTACGGTGTGCGCTCAACGGTCCGCAGGCGCCAGGACGCCCAAGCCGTCAGCGCCGCCCGCCGCGAGCGCCGGTCCCACCGCCGGAACGGCTGAGATGCGCAGGCTGTTCTGGCTGGCACTGGGCGCGACGCTCGGGGTGCTGATCTTTCGACGGCTGTCACGGGCCGCGCAGAAGCTCACCCCGGACGGCATCGCGGGCAGCATCGGCTCAGGCCTGAGCGAGCTCGCCTACGCGCTGCGTGACTTCGCAGAGGATGTCCGTGAGTCGATGTCCAGCCGCGAGACCGAGCTTCGTCAGGCCGCCGGACTGGACTCCGGTGGCGCGCTCGGCGACACCGCGACAGGGCCGCAAACACCTCGCTGACCCGGCATAGGCTTATCCCTGGTTGCCCGTTCACCCCCGAGGGCGGTTGTCCAGCCAGCTCTGTTTACAAGAAGGAGTCACACCATGCGCTCTGCCGAGATCCGTCGGCGGTTCCTCGCGCATTTCGAGGCGAACGGCCACACGGTGGTGCCCAGTGCCCCGCTGCCCTTCGATGACCCCAACCTGCTGTTCGTCAACGCCGGCATGGTGCAGTTCGTCCCCTATTTCATCGGTCAGCAGGCTGCTCCCTGGTCGCGGGCGACCAGCGTCCAGAAATGCATCCGCACCCAGGACATCGAAGAAGTCGGCAAGACCACCAGGCACGGCACCTTCTTCCAGATGAGCGGGAACTTCTCCTTCGGCGACTACTTCAAGGAAGAAGCCATCAAGCTGGCCTGGGCGCTGTCGACCAACAGCGTGGCCGACGGCGGATTCGGCTTGGACGGCGAGCGGATCTGGGCGACCGTGTACCTCGATGACGACGAGGCGATCGACATCTGGCACCGGGTGATCGGACTGCCGCTGGACCGGATCGTCCGGCGCGGCAAGGCGGACAACTTCTGGTCGATGGGCATCCCCGGTCCCTGCGGGCCGTGCAGCGAGCTCTACTACGACCGCGGGCCCGACTACGGCAATCCGGGCGGTCCAGAGGTCGACGAGGACCGCTACATGGAGTTCTGGAACCTCGTCTTCATGCAGAACGAGCGCGGCGCGGGAACCAGCAAGGAGGACTATCCGATCCTCGGCGAGCTTCCGGCCAAGAACATCGACACCGGCATGGGCATGGAGCGGATGGCCGTGCTGCTTCAGGGCGTCGACAATCTCTACGAGATCGATGAGACCAAGCCGATCCTGGACCGTGCGGCCGAGCTGACCGGCAAGCGCTACGGCGCGAACTCCGGGCACGCGGCCACCCAGTCCGACCCCGACGACGTCCGGCTGCGGGTCATCGCCGACCACGTCCGGACGGCCTTGATGCTGATCGTCGACGGCGTGACTCCGTCGAATGAGGGTCGTGGTTACGTGCTCCGGCGGATCCTGCGCCGAGCGGTGCGTTCGATGCGGCTGCTCGGCTGGGAGGACCGCGCGCTCGTGGAACTGATGCCGGTCGCCCGGGACTGCATGTCGGCCTCCTATCCCGAGGTCGCCACCGACTTCGAGCGGATCGCCATGATCGCCTACTCCGAAGAGGACACCTTCCGCCGGACGCTGGCCGCTGGCACCGCGATCTTCGAGAACGCGGTGTCCTCGCTGAAGCAGGGCAACGCCCACCAGCTGCCGGGCGAGCAGGCGTTCAAGCTGCACGACACCTTCGGCTTCCCGATCGACCTCACCCTGGAGATGGCGGCCGAGCAAGGCCTGTCGGTCGATACCGAGGCATTTCACCGGCTGATGACTCAGCAGCGCGAGCGTGCCAAGGCAGATGCCAGGGCGAACAAGAGCGCCCACGGCAACTCACCGGTGTACCGGCAGCTGCGTGATGAGGGCGAGACGGTCTTCATCGGCTACACCGATCTGTCGAACGAGACCGCCGTACGCGGAATCGTTGCCGACGGCGAACTGACCGATCGCGCGAAACAGGGTCAGATCGTCGAGGTCGTCCTGGACGAGACGCCTTTCTACGCCGAGTCCGGCGGCCAGATCGCCGACGAAGGCGTGATCACCGCCGAAGGCGCCCAACTACGCGTGCTCGACGTGCAGAAGCCGCTCAAGGGGCTGATCGTGCACCGGGTCGAGGTCACCGAGGGCGAGATCGGCGCCGGTTCGGTGGTGCATGCGCAGGTGGACCCGGAGTGGCGCCGTTCGGCCCGGCAGGCGCACAGCGGTACCCACGTGGTGCACGCGGCGCTGCGCGAGGTGCTCGGCCCCAGCGCTCTGCAGAGTGGTTCGTACAACAAGCCGGGTTATCTGCGGCTCGACTTCGCCTGGGGCTCGGCGCTGAGCGAGGTCACCAGACGCGATATCGAAGAGGTGTCCAACCGGGCGCTGCGAGCGGATCTGCCGGTCTCGGTGCAGCACATGCCGTTGGCCCGCGCGCGCGAGATCGGTGCGCTGGCGCTCTTCGGCGAGACCTATGAGACCGACGTCCGGGTGGTCGAGATAGGCGGTCCGTGGTCGCGTGAGCTGTGCGGTGGCACCCACGTCGACCACTCGTCGCAGATCGGAGCGCTGAGCATCATCGGTGAGGCGTCGGTGGGCGCCGGCGTCCGGCGCGTCGAGGCCTTCGTCGGCCTGGAGGCACTTCGCTACCTCGCCAACGAGCGAGCCCTGCTGAACTCGGTCTCCGAGACGCTGAAGGTGCCGCCGGCCGAAGTGCCCGACCGGGTCGCCTCGCTGGTCGAGCGGCTCCGGACGCTGGAGAAGGAACTCGAGCGCAACCGGGTCTCGGCCGTCCTGGCCGGCGCGGGCCAGTTGGCCGCCCAGGCCCAGAACGTCGGCGGCACCCACCTCGTCGCGGTAGCGGCGCCCGCCGGAATCGCCGGTAACGACCTGCGCACCCTGGCGCTGGATATCCGGGGCCGGCTCGACGCCGCCGCTCCGGCCGTCGTGGTGCTGCTGTCGGAGGTGGACGGCAAGCTCCACTTCGTCGCGAGCGTGAATCAGGCCGGTCAGCAGGCCGGGCTGTCGGCCGGCGAGCTGGTCAAGCGGTTCGCCCCCATCCTCGGGGCTCGCGGTGGCGGCAAGGCCGATCTGGCGCAGGGAGCGGGCGGCGACCCGGCCAAGGCCGCGGACGCCCTCGCCTCGGTACTCGCCGAGGTCGCGACGGTGTGAGCGATCGGCCACTCGGCATCTGGTTCGGGATCGATGTCGGCGCTGTGCGGGTCGGGGTGGCTCGCAGCGACCCGCGGGGTGTGCTTGCGGTGCCGGTCGCCACGTTGCGGCGCGACCCGCACGGCAACGGCGATCTCGACGAGTTGATCGCCCTGCTGGATGAGTACGAGGCGGTCGGAGTGGTCATCGGGCTGCCCCGGACGCTGGCCGGCCGGGAAGGCTCGGCGGTCACCGCGGCTCGAGCGTACGGCGACCTGCTAGAGGCCCGGCTCGCCGAGATTCCGGTACTCTACGCCGACGAGCGGATGACCACCGTCGTTGCGCAGCGTAATCTCTCCACGAGCGGAGTGCGGGCGCGCTCCCAACGAGCCAAGATCGACCAGGCCGCTGCCGTGGAGATCCTGCAGTCGTTCCTCGACCGCGGGACTCTGCAATAAGGGTGCGGTGGCGATCACCGACCGTGAAAGGCACCCGCCTGTGGAGCGCACGATTGACGAGCTACCCGACGACGACCATCCGTTGTTCGGGTCCGACGATCTTGCCGGGGCCGGCCACCACCATGTCGTGGGCAGGGCCCGCCGCTCGGACCGGCATCGCCGGCGCAGGACCCGGCGGCGGCGCCGAATTGCTCCGATCCTCGCGGTGGTGCTCATTCTCGTGGTCGTCGCGGGCAGCATCGTCGCCCTGGGAAAGGTTCGCGATCGGTTCGCGGTAGCCGACTACACCGGAAACGGCCAGGGTTTCGTCCGGATCGCCGTGCAGCCCGGCGACGGTGCCGAGGACATCGCTGCCAGCCTGGTCAAGGTGGGTGCGGTGAAGTCGGCACGAGCGTTCGTCAACGCCGCCAAGAAGTCGGGACAGGCCGGCGACATCCAGCCCGGCACGTACCAGGTTCGCCTGCATTCCTCGGGCGCGGCGGCGATGGCTGCAATCCTGGACCCCGCCAACCGGCTCGTATCGAAGGTGACGATAGCCGAGGGACGCACCGAGAAGCAGATCCTGGCCGAGCTGGCGGCCAAGACCGGTATCGGGATTGCGGATCTGAACGCCGCCTCCAAGCAGCTCGGTTCACTGGGCCTGCCGCCCGGTTACTCGGCCACGACGGCGGAGGGCTTCCTGTTCCCGGCGACCTACGACTTCGATCCCAACGACACCGCCGAGACGGAACTGCAGTCACTGACCGCCCAGTTCGCCGCCGAGACGGCCAAGCTCGACTTCGTCGCCTCGGCGAAGTCGCTCGGTGTCACGCCGTACCAGGCACTGATCGTGGCCTCGCTCGTCGAGTCGGAGGCCAAGTTCGACCAGGATCGCGGCAAGATCGCAAGGGTGATCTACAACCGGCTTGCCGCGAAGATGCCGATCGGGATCGACGCTGCCAATCGCTACGGTCTCGCGGTGCTCGGCAAGGATCCCAACTCGGTGACCTTCAAGGAGAATTCGCCGTACAACGTCCGGTTGCGGACCGGCCTGCCGCCGACCCCGATCTCGAACCCGGGTATCAATTCCCTGAAGGCGGCGGTGAATCCGGACGCCGGAAACTGGCTGTACTACGTCGTCAGTGATGCCGCTGGCCATCACTTCTTCACCAACGATCCCAATGCCTTCGAGGCGGCGAGGCAGAAGTGCCAGGCCAACGGTTGGGGTTGTTAGTTGGATCCCGATCGCTCGAGCTCCCCGGTCGGCCTCGCCGCCGTCCTGGGAAAGCCGATCGCGCATTCGTTGTCACCGGTGCTGCACCGCGCTGCCTATGCCGCCCTGGGCCTGAATGGCTGGCGTTACGACGCGATCGAATGCGACGAGGGCGGCCTGGCCGAACTCGTGAGCGGATCGGATCCGCGGGTGGTGGGCTACTCCTGCACGATGCCGCTCAAGCGGGAACTGCTGCGGGTCGCCGGAACCGTCAGCGCCCAGGCAGCGGCGATCGGCGCCGGCAACACGTTGCTACGGGTTGGCGATGAGTGGTACGCCGATAACACCGATTGGATCGGGATCCGCGACTCGCTGGCCGCCAATGGCGTCGCTGCCTCTGGCGACGTGGTGTTGCTCGGGGCCGGCGGGACGGCCCAGGCCGCGCTTGCCGCGCTGGCCGGCGCTCACGAGGTAACCGTTCTGGTGCGCGAACCGGGACGCGCCCGCACTCTTCTGGAGGCTGCCGATCGGCTGGATCGGCAGGTGCGCATCTCCACCCTGGACGAGCACACCGCGCTGCGCGACGCCGAACTGGTGATCTCCACGCTGCCCTCGGGTGCGGCGGACGGGTTGGCCGAGCTGCCCTGGCGGGCGGGCCAGTCGCTGCTCGACGCCAGCTATCACCCGTGGCCCAGCCGGCTGGCGACCGCGTTCGACTCGGTGGGCGGCCAGGTGGTCAGCGGCGCGGCGATGCTGCTGTACCAGGCGGCGCGGCAGGTCGAGCTCATGACGGGGCGTGCAGCTCCAGTCCCGGCCATGCGAGCGGCGATCGCGGCAGCAGCGCCGGGCACCGGCCTGGTGGCCGACCCTCGATCTGCCTGATCCGGCTCTCGGCCTCGCGCAGATCGCCGTAGGTGTCACAGTCGGCCGCCAGGGCGTCGAAGTCAGGGATGAACGCGCCGTTCACACCGTCATACAGCGCTCGAACGGCGGCCCCCGCCGGATTGGCCAGTGCCGCCACCGCACGACGAAGGGCAGCCGTACGCCAGACCGCGGCCAGGTAGTTGATCCGGCCGCCGGTATCGACGTAGGCGCCGAAATCGTTGCCCTGCACCATGAGCGCGGTGCGCAAGACGTCCAGACCGGGGCCGATGAAGGGCTCGTCAGCGGCGAGGATGGCAACCTCGGCTTGCGTGACGCGTTCCAGGGCCGCGGCGATCGCGGCGACCGGACCTGCACCGGGCGGATCCTCGCGGCAGAATTCGGGCTCGGACAGGCCCCGCCGCTCGGGACCGACCACGATTCGCCGTGCTGCCCCGCTGACGGCGAGCAGTACGTGGTCAGCCATCGGCCAGCCGGCCAGGTGCAGTTCCGCCTTGTCGCGGTACTCGACTCGACGCCCGGCGCCCCCGGTCAGCACGATCGCGTCCAAGCCCAGTGCATGGCGGGTCCAGGCCAGCCCCTGCTCGGAGTTGGAGGTCAGTACCGGATCGACGAACCCACGGCGCAGCGCTCGCGCCAGCTCGAAGCTGCCAGCGGCAGCGTGCCGATCGTTGTACCGCAACCAGCGGCGGCCGATGTGATGCATCGTGGCGCCCTGGGTGCAACGATCGTAGGAGGCCTGCCACGCTTGCTCGTGGAGCAGCCGTGCGCGCTCGAGTCGATGAGCGGCCATCTCGCCTTCGGCCTGCCCGATCAGCCCTGCCCACTCGGCCGCCCAACCCGAGTCACAGTGGCCTAGATAGCGCAACTCGGCATCATGATCGCCAGGATCGACGGGCTTGCTGCCAGCTTGTTGCACCATGCCTCCATCATCTCCCGCAGACCGCAGGCAACGGGGCCGGATTCGAGGAACCGCGGATCTGACAGAATCGCTGGGTGCTGCGCTGGATCACTGCAGGTGAGTCGCACGGACCAGCCCTGGTCGCAATCATCGAGGGTCTGCCGTCCGGTGTGTCGATCACCTCTGCCGAAGTCGCGTCCGAGCTTGCCCGCCGGCGGCTCGGCTACGGCCGCGGTGCCCGGATGAAGTTCGAGCAGGACGAGGTCGAGCTGACCGGCGGCGTACGGCACGGGCTGACGATGGGCGGCCCGGTCGCCATCCGGGTCGGCAATTCGGAGTGGCCCAAGTGGGAGACCGTCATGGCGGCGGATCCGGTCGACGCGGACCTGCTGGCCGCACAGGCCCGCAACGCCCCCTTGACCAGGCCACGGCCCGGCCACGCGGATCTGGTCGGCATGCAGAAGTACGACCTGGACGACGCCCGTCCGATCCTGGAGCGGGCAAGCGCGCGCGAAACCGCTGCCCGGGTGGCACTCGGCACGGCCGCCAAGAACTTCCTGCGCCAGAGCCTCGGAATCGAGATCGTGAGCCACGTCGTCTCAATCGGCTCGGTCTCAGCCCCGGATTCGGTAGTTCCGAGCGGCGAGGCAGACCTGGCAGCCATCGATGCCTCACCGGTGCGCTGCCTGGACTCGGCGGCCTCCGATCGGATGATCGCGCATATCGACGAGATCAAGCGGGCCGGTGACACGGTAGGCGGCGTGGTCGAGGTGCTGGCGTTCTTCGTGCCACCGGGGCTCGGCAGTCACATCCAGTGGGACCGTCGCCTGGACTCCCGGCTGGCAGCCGCGCTGATGGGCATCCAGGCAATCAAGGGCGTCGAGGTGGGCGACGGTTTCGAGCTGGCTCGTACGCCGGGTTCCAGGGCGCACGACGAGATCGGCCGGGGCGAGGACGGCGCGATCCGTCGGCAGTCACATCGCAGCGGCGGCACCGAGGGCGGCATGTCCACCGGCGAGGTGCTGCGGGTGCGCGCCGCGATGAAGCCGATCTCGACCGTCCCGCGCGCGCTGCAGACCCTTGACCTCGCGACCGGCGAGCCAGCCGTCGCGATCAATCAACGCTCTGACGTATCAGCCGTACCGGCCGCCGGCGTGGTGGCCGAGGCGATGGTGGCTCTGGTGCTGGCAGAGGCGGTCCTGGAGAAGTTCGGAGGCGACTCCCTCGCCGAAACGACCCGTAACTTCCAGAGCTATCTGGGACGGCTGGAGGAGCGCGAACTGCGGTCCGGTGACGCGTTCCGATGAGCCCGCGGGTGGTGCTGGTGGGATTGCCGGGTGCCGGCAAGACGACGGTCGGGCGCGAACTCGCCGGCCGGCTGGCCGTCCCGTTCGCCGACTCCGACGATCTGATCGTCGAGATGACCGGACGCGCTATCGGTGAGATCTTCACCCACGACGGTGAGCCGGGATTCCGGGCCGTCGAGGCGACCGCCGTCACCGACGCCTTGCTCGACTTCGACGGTGTCCTGGCCCTCGGCGGTGGCGCGGTGACCGCCGCCGAGGTGCGCGAGGCGCTGCGCGCGGTGCCGTCCCCGGTGGTTCTTCTCATCGCCGAGCTTGAGGAGTTGCTCGAGCGGGTCGGAGGCAGCCACCACCGCCCGTTGCTCTCCGGCGACGCCGCCCTCAGGCTGGCAGACCTCTCCGAGGCTCGCGACGGCTTGTACCGGGAAGTGGCGGTCGCGACCGTCGACACCTCGCGACGTAGCGTGGCCGAGGTGGTCGACGCGGTGTTGGCCCAGCTGAGGTTGGCAGGAGATGTCGTTGAGTGACGTGACGCGCATCGAGGTGCGCGGCGAGCGCTCGTACGAGGTGCTGATCGGGACCGGTCTGCTGGCTGAGCTCGCACCTCTGCTCAGCGGAGCGCAGCGGGTGGCGATCATCCATCCGCCGACGCTGCGGGCCACCGCCGAGGGCGTCCGGGACGACCTGAACGCGGCCGGGTTCGAGGCGCATGTGGTGGAGGTTCCCGACGGCGAGGACGCCAAGGCGCTCGCCGTTGCCGGCTTCTGTTTCGACGTCCTCGGCCAGGTCGGCTTTACCCGCAGCGACGCGATCATCGGCCTCGGCGGCGGGGCGACCACCGACCTGGCCGGCTGGGTGGCTGCCAGTTGGCTACGCGGCGTACGGATAGTGCAGGTACCGACCACGCTGGCCGGAATGGTGGATGCCGCGGTCGGTGGCAAAACCGGCATCAACACCGAGCGAGGCAAGAACCTCGTCGGCGCCTTCCATCCGCCGATCGGCGTGCTGTGTGACCTGGCGGCCTTGTCCACCCTGCCGGTGAACGACTACATCGCCGGGCTGGCAGAGGTGGTCAAGTGCGGTTTCATCGCCGACCCGAGGATTCTGGAAATCATCGAAGAGGACCCCGACCTGGTGACCAGTCCGGGAAATCCTCGCGAACGGGAGCTGATCGAACGCTCGGTGGCCGTCAAGGCTCGGGTGGTTTCGCAAGATCTCACCGAGCAGGGCCCGCGGGAGATCCTGAACTACGGCCATACCCTGGGCCATGCGATCGAGAAGGCCGAGCGGTACACCTGGCGACATGGCGCCGCCGTCTCGATCGGCCTGGTCTATGCCGCCGAGTTGTCGCGTGCGCTCGGCAGGCTCGATGACGAGACGGCCGATCGGCACCGCCGCATCCTAAGCGCGTTGCGACTGCCGGTGACCTATCGTTCCGGTGCCTTCGAGCAGTTGCTGGACACTATGAAGGTGGACAAGAAGGCCCGCGGCAACCGGCTGCGCTTCGTCCTCCTGGACGGCCTGGCCCGACCGGTCACGGTCGACAATCCCGACCCCTCGCTGCTGGTAGCGGCGTACTCGGAGGTATCGCAATAGATGAGCGCGCCGGACACACCGCGAACGGTTCTGGTTCTCAACGGGCCGAATCTGGGACGGCTGGGTAGCCGCGAACCGGCTGTATACGGAGCTACCACGCACGCTGAGCTGGCCGAGCTCTGCCGGCGAGCGGGCGGGGAGCTCGGACTCGATGTCGAGGTCCGCCAGTCCGATTCGGAGGCCGAGTTGATCGGCTGGCTGCACGAGGCGGCCGATCGGCAGCTTCCAGTCGTGCTCAATGCCGGGGCGCTGACCCACACCTCGATCGCGCTGCGCGACGCCGCGGCGGCACGAACCGCTGCCCTGGTCGAGGTGCACATCTCCAACGTCCATGCCCGCGAGGAGTTCCGCCAGCACTCCTACCTCTCGGCGGTCTCCTCCGGCGTGATCGTCGGCCTGGGTATCGAGGGCTACGTACTCGCATTGAGCTGGATCTCCTCCAGCGGTTCCGGGCGGTAGGCGGATGCAGCGCTGGCGCGGTCTGGAGGCCGTCCCGACCGGCTGGGGCCATTGCGTGGCGACGATCGGCGTGTTCGACGGCGTGCACCGCGGTCACCAGCAGATCATCGAGCGGGCGAATGCGGTGGCCGCCGAGCGAGGCTTGCCCACCGTGATGATCACCTTCACGCCGCATCCCTCCGAAGTGGTGCGGCCGGGTAGCCATCCACCGCTGCTCACCACCAACACCCGCAAGGCGGAGCTCGCCGAACAGCTCGGGGTGGACGTGGTCGTGTTCGTTCCCTTCACGCCGGAGTTCTCGCACCTGAGCCCCGAGGAGTTCGTGCACGAGGCCCTGGTCGCAGATCTGCACGCCTCAGCCGTCGTGGTGGGGGAGAACTTCCGGTTCGGACACAGGGCAGCGGGCGACGTCGGCACGTTGAGCGAGCTGGGACTTCGCTTCGGCTTCGACGCCGAGGGTGTGCCGCTGTTCGCCGACGGTCACCGGCCGATCTCATCGACCTATATCCGGTCCTGCGTGGATGCCGGGGACCTGCACGCCGCCACCGAGGCACTCGGACGTCCACATCGCCTCGACGGCGTCGTCGTCCGTGGCGACCAGCGCGGTCGGGACCTGGGATTTCCCACTGCCAACGTCCGGGCCGAGAGCTTCGCTGCCGTTCCCGCCGACGGCGTCTACGCAGGGCGGGTTGTCAGTATCGATGAATGGGGCAACACCCGCGCCGACCTGCCAGCGCGCACCGCGGCCATCTCGGTAGGCACGAACCCGACGTTCGACGGCCGGCACCGCTCGGTGGAGGCCTTCATCCTCGACTTCGATGGTGATCTCTACGGCCAGAACATCGGAGTGGAGTTCGTGCACCGCTTGCGCGGAATGGTGAAGTTCGACGCCATTTCGGACCTGGTCGTGCAGATGGCAGCGGACGTCGACGAGACCCGCCGGTTAATGGCGTGAGTCCTCGCGCGGTTTAGTAACGACCTTCACAGCTGACAGGCGAGGCTAATTACACTGCGTCACCGACCATTTACAAAGAGTGTGCGCATGTTATTTCCGAGTATAAAACTATGGCGGTCCAAATACTGTCTGTAGCCAAAACCGAATCTTCCAGGTTACGGCGAGATTTCCTAGTCTAAAGACTTTGTGATGTGGCCAAAGTTTTGTTAGCGTGAGCAGCGTGAAGCCGAGGTTGGCCACGGGGCCAGTCCAGGTCAGGTCCATCGACTCCACGCATTCCGGGGGGAATTCATGCCACGCCAGCTGCGCCTAGCTGTATCTGAGCCGCGAGTCTCTATTGTTATTCCTGCTCGAAACGAAGCGCGGAATCTGGAGCTTGTGCTTCCGGAATTGCCTGCGGTGCACGAAGTTATTTTGGTGGACGGTAATTCGGTCGACGACACGGTGGCAACTGCGCGGCGCCTGCTGCCGGATATCCGGATTATCAAGCAGACGCGACGTGGGAAGGGTAATGCGCTCGTGTGCGGATTCGCCGCAGCCACCGGCGATATCATCGTGATGTTCGACGCCGACGGTTCGGCGGATCCCGCTGAAATTCCGGCCTTCATCGCCGCGCTGCAAGCCGGGGCGGATTTCGCCAAGGGCAGCCGGTTCGCACCCGGCGGCGGCAGCCTCGACATCACTCGCTACCGCAGTTTCGGGAACAAGGGACTCAATCTCCTCACGAACCTACTGCTCAAGACCGCCTACAGCGACCTGTGCTACGGCTACAACGCCTTTTGGTCCGACATCCTCGAGGACATCGATCTTCCTGATCCGCAGGTCGCCGTCGTGGCTGCCAGCGGCATGATGTGGGGCGACGGCTTCGAGATCGAGACCGTCCTCAACTGCCGTATAGCCGCGGCCAAACTCGATGTCCGCGAGGTCGCGAGCGTGGAGCGCAGCCGGATCTACGGCGCCAGCAACCTCAACGCCATCCGTGATGGCTTCCGCGTGCTGAAGACCATCCTGCAGGAGCGCGCGTCGTCCAAGCGGATGGCCAAGGAGATCGCCGAGATTCGTCAACTGCGGGGCGTGGCTGGCTCGGTCAGCAGCTCCATCCTCGTTGAGGAGTGCGCGGAAGAGATCGCCTAGCAGCCTCTTGCTCAAGTCGCGCTGGGCGCTGCCGATACCGATGGCATGGCACTTGCGCTCGTCGTCGCTGCACAGGGTCGGCTCGCACTTGACGAGCGCTGTCGCTGCGGGCATCAGTATCAGGCCCACCAGCATTACCGTCGCGGAAGCGATTGCGGCTCGTGCCCCCTCGACGCGTGCTCGAGATTTCGTCGCAGGCGCGCCTGAGTGCCGGTGGCACCCGGTAACGCATCGGGCCTGCGCCGCTTGACTGGCCGACTCAGCCCAGGACGACGCGGCTGATCACCCCGCGGTGATCAGAGCCCGGCACCTCAAGGGTCTGCAGCGACGTCGCGACGGCCGAAGAGACCACGATGTGATCGATGCCGATCAGCGGCGGGACAGCACTGTCCGAGGGGTAGGTACGGACGATGCCGGCGCCGGCCTGCGTTCCGGCGTCCCGGTAACCATCGACGAGCAGCGCCCTGAACTGCGGAACGTCGAGCGTCGCGTTGAAGTCGCCGCCGACGATGACCGGCCCACCGGCGGGATCGCGCTGATACTTCAAGGCCTTCAGCAGTTCGGGCAGCCGTGCGATATCGCGAAGCCAGCTGCCCGGATCTTGCGGCCACGGTCCAGGCATGTGCGTCGCGGCGACAGCCGGCCGCAGTGACGAGCCGGGAATCACCAGTTCTGCCGTGACCAGGGCGAAGGTGTAGTCGCTCCGCTTCGCCACATCGGTGAGGGGGTAGCGGCTCCACAGGCCGGTACCCGCTGCCGATTGACGGGCATCGACCACGTGATACGGAAGGAGCCGGTCCAGGCCGGCATCGGTTAACCCGGTGACGGCCGAGGGTGTCAACTCCTGCAGCATCAGGACGTCGACGTGATGGCGCGCCACAGCAGCGACGACGGCATCGGGATCTGCCTGCCCGAGACGGAGGTTCGCGCTCATCACGATGACAGCGGGATTGCCCGGGGGCGGCTGGGCCGACGCCGTGAACGCCGGCGCCTGTCCCCATCCGCAAGCCACGGTGACAGCTAGTGCGAGCACGGCGGCACCCCAATTGCGTCCCAACCCGAACGCGAGGGCGGCGAGTGGTGCGCCCAGCATCAGATATGGCGAGAATGCGGCCGCGGCGAGGATGACACTATGTCGACTCGCCACCGTTCGAATTATGAGTGCAACTACAGCGCTGGCCGTGAATAGACTCCCCAGAGTTATTAGCAAGCGTTGCCTCCATCCCTGGGACGCGATTGTTGCAACCGCCGCCGATGGCCGTAGGTGATGCCAGCGGCGAAAAGATATTCGCGAACCGGTGTCGGGCGTACCACCTCGCATGCTGGCTCCGAATCGGTAGTCGCGTCATATTGATGCGCACTCGATTATCCAAGACGTCGGGAACCCTTCGCGGCGGATTTGGCGGGCTCACAGGTCCGTCACTTTTAGTCGCCATCTCATTACCGCTCGGAGTCGGGGCGAGGCGCGGTTGCGAATACGCTCCGTGACATGTACTTTCTGTTAAGTATCAACGGCCGGTCGATGGCGACTGGCAAAGGCGCATGAGTCTCGGGGGACGATGGCTACGCCGACTGCTGCAGCTTCGACGGATAAGCCAGTGGCTGTCACCGTCGTGGTCTGCGCCTACACGATGAAACGCTGGCACGATCTGGTCGAGGCCTGCACCGCCATTGATGCACAGACCGTGAAGCCGGCCCAGGTAATCCTCGTGATCGACCACAACGACGAGCTCGAACTGCGGGCCCGAACCGAACTGGCGACCGCGCATCCTTTGCTGAGTGTGCAGCCGAACCGCCGCTCACGCGGCCTGTCAGGGGCAAGGAACACCGCGATCGATGCCTGCACGACGCCGCTCATCGCTTTTCTCGATGACGATGCCTGCCCCGATGAACGCTGGCTCGAAGGGCTGGTGCGACCTTGTGCCGAGCCGAAGGTCTGGATAACCGGAGGCCATTCGGAGCCCCGGTGGCCCGGCGTCCGACCGCGATGGTTTCCACCCGAATTCGACTGGGTCGTGGGCTCCAGCTACCTCGGAATGCCACAACGCGAAAGCGATGTTCGAAACGTTCATGGATGCTCGATGGCCTTTCGGAGCGAGGTCTTTGCGCGGGTGGGGCAGTTCGATGAGGGTCTTGGCAGGGTCGGCACGCTGCCCGTGGGTTGCGAGGAGACCGAGTTGTGCATCCGGCTCGCGCAGTCGATTCCCCAGGCACGCATCCGGTACGTCCCCAGCTCGCAGGTGAAACATCGGGTGAGCGTCGACCGGATCAGGCTCGGGTACTTCATCAGGCGCTGCTACTCCGAGGGCCTTTCCAAGGCACAGATCGGCCGGCTGGTGGGAGCCTCAGCTGGCACCAGCGACGAACGCGACTACGCGCGCAAGGTCCTTCCCGCAGGTGTGCGAGCAGGCCTCGGCCGCGCGATCCGGGGCGACCTCGACGGCTTCTTGCGGGCGAGTGCGATTGTTACCGGACTTGCGATCACGACCGTCGGGTATGCGCGCGGCCTCGCCGCTGGTGATTCCACCGGCGCATCGCGCCGCATGACGGCCACGCGACGGTGACCATGCTGGGACGCCGGCTGAGGCGGCTTGACCCCAAGCGCGGCGCGAGCGAGGCCGAAGCACCGGTGGGGGTCTGGTGCCCCGAATTGGACCTGGCGACCGGCACGTTACGGTCGCGCAGCGCGCCGCAACCCGGTGATGGCTCGGTACGCGCGCTGGTTCGGACACATGGCCAAACGCTGGGTTACGTGACGATTTCCCGGCCACCGTCGGAGGTTTCTTCCGATGACCTGACTGCCCTTGCCGAGCGCACCTTCTCCGAACGCGACATTGCCGAGGCCGTGCGTCGCTCGGCTGAGCACGCCGCGACTGCCGATGACCCTCCCCTCGTCTCGGTCGTCGTCTGTACCCGAAATCGCTCGCGCATTCTGAAGTCCTGCCTGGATGCCCTACAGCAATTGAGGTATCCCAATCTGGAGATCATCGTCGTCGATAATGCCGCGGAGGATGACTCGACGCGCGATGTCGTCAGCTCGAGGGCGGCGCACGATCCCCGGATCCGGTACGTAGCCGAGCCCCGGGCCGGACTGTCCTGGGCTCGCAACCGCGGCCTGGCCGAGGCCGCCGGACGCTATGTCGCTTATACCGACGACGATGTTTCGGTCGACGAGGGGTGGATCGACCAGATCGTGCGGGGATTCGGCAGCGGCGAGAACGTCGGGTGCGTCACGGGACTGGTGTGCACGGCGAGTCTGAACACCGCGGCCGAACTCTATTTCGATGCTCGCAACGCCTCCTGGTCGACGCGCTGCCAGGCCAGATCCTTCGATCTCGAGGCCAACCGTATCGATAACGGTGTTTACCCTTATGCCGCAGGCATCTTCGGGACGGGGGCCAACTTCGCATTCGATCGCGAAGCGTTGCGCTGTCTCGACGGCTTCGATACGGCACTGGGGGCCGGCACCCTTACCAGGGGCGGCGAGGACCTCGACATGTTCGTGCGGATTCTCATTGCCGGCTACACCCTGCGCTATGAGCCCAACGCCGTCGTCTGGCATCACCATCGCTCGGAGGACTCCGAGCTGATCAAGCAGATGTATGGCTATGGCACGGGATTGACGGCATATCTCAGCAAGCTGTTGTCGGTACCCGCGACCCGCAACGACATCCTGCGGCGGCTTCCTGCCGGTCTGCGCAGAATCCTCACGATCAAAAGGGATACCGGGGCCAGACTGGTTACCACCCCGGCGCCCAAGGGCGCGGTGCGTACCGAGTTCTGGGGATATCTGGCCGGGCCGGTCCTGTTCCTTCGATCGCGCAGGCGGTCTCCGCACTGAGGCTGCCTCGCCTTCGTGGGCAGCACGCCGCACGCAGCCCATCGCGTACTGGCGTACCCAAGCCGATCCCGCTCAGCCCATCGCGTACTGGGTTACCCAACCGATCTGCGCGTCGCATGACGATGATCCGAGGGTCACGGCGCTGGGGGCGTATTTGCCTTCGGTCTGCAGCACGAGTGTCATCGGGGTGGTGGGAATGTGGGTGGTCTTGGGCTGTCCCCAATACTGCCCGTCCATGGTGTAGCGGACCGAGGTCGGCGTCCACTCGACGCCGATCCGGTGCCAGCCGGACAGGTCAGGAGTCGGGTAGTCATAATCCTTGGGCAGTGCGTCGGCCTGGCCGAGTGCGTTCTTGAAGAGCAGCGAGGCGGTGGTCTTGGTTCGGTCGCCGCCCTCGTCCTCGGCGAAGTCGATTTCACCGTCGTCGGGCCACTTTCCCGAGTATGGCCAGAGCAGCCACGCGTACTTGACCTCGGCGCACTTGTCGATCCGCGCGAGGATCTCGTACTTTCCGTAGGTCTGTGCGGGCAGCTTCCACAGTCCTAAACCGGCCGTTACCACGCGCCCGTCCGGGCTGGCAGCCTTGTCGACGTAACCACGCAGGTTCAGCATTCCGTTGGAAACCACCGCGTGGCTCGCCATCCACCAGCCGGTGGTGGGATTGGACCCCGGGGCGCCACCGTTGTAGACCGACCAAGCCTTGTAGGTATCCAGCGTGGATCCACTGAAATCGTCTGCGTAAACCTGCTTCCAACCCGGCAGGTCACCGACTGGCATCGCGGTGCTGGCGCTGACGGGCGGCGGCGGCGAGGAGCTGGTCGGCGTAGACGGTGCTGGGCTGCTCACGGTGGCCGTCGGTGTCGGGGTTGGGGTGGGTGTCGGTGTCTGGGTGGGTGTCGGTGTCGGGGTGAACTTGCGGCGCTTGGATATGCCCTGCCTCGTCATGCCCTGCGTCGTTGACGCTTGGTCGGCCGCGGTTGCTGCGCTCAAGACGTCCTGGATGCCCCGGGCACCGGCCGCCTCGCGGGCTGCGGCGGCGGCTTGATTGTTCGCGGCTAGTTGCGCAATCCGCTCAGCCTGCTGGTAGGCACTGCGCGTCGCGGCGAGCTTGGCCGACGTCGCCGCCGCGCGCGGCTGAACAGCCGAAGCCGCCGTGGTGACCCGAAAGCTGTGCTGGACGGTGGCCGATCGGGTTGCCTCAGCGGTGCGACGCAGCGCTCCGAATGAGACGACAACCTGGCTCGATACCCGTGAGGACACGCTGACCGTCACGATTGCGACGGCCGTGGATCGATACTGATTGTTCGCCGTGTGGCGCTCGGTGCTCGTCACGAGCTTGGAGATGAGGCGAGCGGCAGTCGTCGGCGCCGAGGTGCGCGACGAGCTCACGGTGGGAGAGAGGGTTTCCTCTGATGCCACCGGCCGTGCCGTTGCCGAGGCGCCGTGGGCACCGACAGCGGTGGCGGCTGCGACGAGGGCGCAGCTGGCGAGCGCAGCGACTCTTCCGAACGTCCGGTTCCCGCGTGCCGTCATTCGCCGCCCCCAGTTGCTCACCGTTCAGTGCAGTGCCGAACGCCACAGCCAGGTGTGCGCGGCAACTACCAGATCGGCATGGCGGGGGACGACTTGAACACTCTGTGTAATCAATCGTGGTATGCCGGAAAGGCAGCGGTTACCGCTCGGATCGTCTGGCGCGCAGCAGCGTGCGAAGAAACCAGGGCAAGCAAGCAACGGCGACAGCCAGGCGTAGCGCGTTCCACAGCGGTGTCTGAGGCAACGCGACCGTGCAGCCGCTGATCAGGCACGCCAGCGCGACCGGCATCCAGGTACGTGCCTGGATGCCGGGCCACTGCGGCGATCTGGGCAATGCCGATCGCTGGATCACTGCCTGGATGGCAAACGCGACAACGGTCGCTGCTGCTGACCCCTCGATGCCGAACACCGGCACCGCAACGATGTTCAGCGCAACGTTGGCCAGCGCCGCAACCAC
>JAVEES010000134.1 GCA_030840285.1 Pseudonocardiales bacterium | reverse complement strand
GACGGGCTGGACGGAGTGCTGCACTCGATCGGCTTCGCGCCGGCGTCCTGCCTCGGCGAGGACTTCCTGGGCACCCCGGTCGCCGATGTACTGACCGCGTTCGAGGTTTCGGCGTTCTCGTTCAAATCCCTTGCCGTTGCGGCGAAACCGCTGTTCGGAGCCGAAGGCGGCTCGATTCTGGGGCTCACCTTCGACGCCACCGTCGCATGGCCCGCCTACAACTGGATGGGTGTCGCCAAGTCTGCGCTCGAGTCGACATCTCGCTACCTGGCGCGCGAGTTGGGGCCCGACAACATCCGGGTCAATCTCATCGCCGCCGGCCCGGTACGAACCATGGCGGCAAAGAGCATTCCGGGTTTCACCGCCTTCGAGGACGCGTGGGGGCCCCGCGCTCCGCTCGGCTGGAACATCGACGACGCGACGGCGGTAGGCAGGAGCTGCGCCGCGCTGCTGTCGGACTGGCTACCGGCCACGACCGGCGAGATCGTGCACGTCGACGGTGGCTTCCACGCGATGGGCGTGTAGTTGGCCCATCGGCGTGGAAGTGGCTGGCAGCGCACGCGATGGGCGTGTAGTTGGCTCAGGTAATTTCGAATGATGCACTCCGCTGACTTCGACGCCCTGCTCCTGCTCTCATTCGGTGGCCCGCAAGGACCTGATGAGGTCATGCCGTTCCTCCGCACGGTCACGGCAGGCCGGGGTGTTCCGGATGACCGCCTCGCTGAGGTCGCCGAGCACTACCTGCACCATGGCGGCGTCTCACCCATCACCGCGCAGAACGAGGCACTACTGGTCGCACTGCGCAAGGAGTTCGACCAGCGGGGGATCGAGCTGCCGGTGTACTTCGGGAACCGGAACTGGCATCCCTTCGTCGAGGACACCGCCCGCCAGATGTACGCCGATGGCATCCGCAACGCCCTCGTCCTGCCGACCAGCGCCACCGGCTCGTACTCGGGTTGCCGCCAGTACCGCGAGGATCTCGCCCGGACGACCGCCGCGCTGGATGGTCACGCGCCGGCATTCCTGAAGGTCCGGCACTATTTCGATGCGCCGGGGTTCATCACCGCCAATGCCGACGCCGTTCGCGCAGCGCTCGCCGAGTTGCCCGCGGGCGTCCGCGATGGCGCGCGGCTGGTCTTCACGGCGCACTCGATTCCAGAATCGATGAACGATACGTCCGGGCCGTCCGGCGGGCTATACCTGGCGCAGCAGCGGGCCACCGCCCAACTGGTGGCCGAGGCCGTGCGTGGTCCGGGTGCGGAGTTCGACCTCGTCTGGCAGTCCCGCAGCGGGCCGCCTCAGGTCCCGTGGCTGGAACCGGACGTCAACGACCACCTGCGGATGCTCGCCAAGAACGCCACGACGAACGCCGTCGTGCTTGCCCCGACCGGTTTCATCTCCGACCACATGGAGGTGATCTGGGACCTCGACAACGAGGCGTCCGAGACGGCTGCCGAGGTGGGGCTCGAGTTCGCGCGCGCAGCAACGGCCGGCACCCATCCGGCGTTCGTCAGCGGGTTGGTGGACCTGGTCGAGGAGTACACCGCTGGCCGAGCCCCGCAATCCCTGTCAGGGCTGGGACTCTGTGGGATCGAGTGTCCCGCGACCTGCTGCCCCGCGCCGCACCGTACCTCGCGCTCTCGTTGATCAACTCGCGTTTCGCGCCGCCACCTCCCTTGATCAACTCGCGTTTCGCGCCGCCACCTCCGTTGATCAACTCACGTCTGATGTCCCTACAAGGACTACAAGGACGAGAGATGCGAGTTGATCATGGAACGCCACGCGCCAGGTGCCACGCGGGCGGGGGGATCGTGGCTAGGTGGCGGTGACCTCAGCCGCAGCGTTGTAGCCGGCGATCAGCGCCCTGCGGACCGCAATGCGTAATGGCGCCAGCCCCGCAGCTCGCTCACGCATCCCCGCGACGTTGATCTCGCCGGTGGAGTCGGCGTCCAGCAGCCGAAACACCGCCGAAAGTCGCTCAGCCTGCGCGATCAACCGCACGGCACGCGGCGGGTGGCTCGCCGGCAGGTTCAGGCGCTCGCCCGCCCGCCGTGCATCCGAGAGCGCCGGTGCGATATCGGCGAGCCAGCTCGTGGCACCGCGCTGGGCGAACAATGAGGCCGTTTCTCTGATCGCCTCGGTGAGTTCGTGCTCCGCGTCCGGCAAGCTCACGTAGTCGGGGGAACTTTCCTCGACAGGGCCGCGGTGCCACACAAGCGCCCTGGGCGCGCTGGAGGGCGTCTCAGGCGACAGGCCGCAGGTGAGTCCGAATGGGCCGCCGAAGACCGCCTGCCCATTGCGCACCGCCGCATCGCGAAAGGGCGCGGGTCCCGCGAGGCCCCGGACGTCACCTGGAACCGGAAGCGCGAGCCGCAGCGCTGGCGTCCCGCTTCGTTTCCAATCCGAGAGCGCACTTGAAAGGGGCGGCACGTCGGCTCGCTCGAAGCCGGGCCCGGCGACCGAGTTGGACCCGGTGCCCACAGCGTCCAGCACGGCGTCGAAGGGCTCGGTCCCTTGAAGCCAGGCCGTTCCCCATGCGGCAAGGACGGCACAGTGACGGTGCGACACGGGAAGAAAGCCTACCTACCCGATGTGATCGCGGCCGACACCTAGAGTGTCCGGGTGCGCTACCGCGATGACGTCCTGGCAAAAGGCTCGACACCTCGCCGCAACGCGGTCCGGCAGGTCCCTGCCGAGCGAGACCTGGTCGTCGAGACTTCGGACGGACGCTTCTGCGGTGCCGTCGTGGCCGTCGGGCGCTCGGTCGTGGCGGGGGAGCAACGCGACGTCGTCACGCTCGCGGATCGTCACGATCGCCGCCGCGACTTCGCGATGCTGCCGGCGGCGTTCTTGCTGGACGGGGAGCTGGTAACCCTCGTCAGGCCGCCGGCGAAACCGGTGGTGGCGGGTAAGCCAGGCCGAACGGCATCGGGATCCGTGGCGGTTGCCGGTGTCCGCGCGCAGGTCGCGAAGGCCAGCCGCATCTGGGTCGAAGGCGTGCACGATGCCGCCCTGGTCGAGCGGATCTGGGGCGAAGACCTGCGTATCGAGGGCATCGTCGTGGAGCCGCTCGGCGGTATCGATGACCTCGCGCAGGCCGTGTCGGACTTCCGGCCAAGCCCGCACCGACGGCTCGGAGTGCTGGTGGACCACCTCGTCGCGGGCTCGAAGGAAACCCGGATCGCCGCGACCGTGACCTCGCCGCATGTCAAGATCAACGGCCATCCGTATGTGGATATCTGGCAGGCCGTGAAACCGACCGCGCTCGGCATTGCGCGCTGGCCGAGCGTTCCGCGGGGCGAGCCATGGAAAGAGGGGATCGCCGCGGCGCTGCGGGTATCCGACACCCGGGAGATGTGGCGCCGCGTTCTGGGCTCGGTGAACAGTTACGCCGACGTCGAGGTGCCGCTGCTGCGCTCCGTCGAGGAACTGATCGATTTCGTCACGGTGGGGCAGTCGGCTTAACCGCCCCGCTCTGGGCGCTCTGCTGGTCCGCGCCAGTGGCTTGTTGCACATCTCTTGCAGTAGTTGTTGCCAACGACTTGCAACAAGTAGAAGATGATGTCATGAGTTTGGACGCGGAGTCGCCTGCGGCAACCACCAGCGGCGGGCCGGGTTACTCACCGTATGGCTCGTCTAGCGACAGCATCTGGCGACGGTTGCGGACCGGGCTCACGGCTGCCGAGAAGCGCCGCCTGATCAGCATGTTCGGGTTCATCACGCTGCTCCACGTCCTCGGGTGGGGGACCCTCGTCCTGATCGTGCAACCCCAACACCTGACGGCCGGAAACAAGGTCTTCGGAATCGGACTCGGTGCGACGGCCTACGTCCTCGGTATGCGTCACGCCTTCGACGTCGACCACATCGCGGCTATCGACAACACCACCCGCGCGCTGATGGAAAGGCGCCAGCGACCGCTGTCGGTGGGATTCTGGTTTTCCCTAGGCCACTCCTCGATCGTGTTCGGGTTATGCCTGCTGCTGTCATTCGGCGTCCGGTCGCTTGTCGGGCAGGTTTCCAGCAACGATTCGCGCCTGCACACGATCACCGGCACGATTGGCGTGACGGTCTCGGGATTGTTCCTGCTGCTCCTCGGTGGCCTCAACTTCGTGATTCTGATCGGCATCGTCAAGGTGTTCCGCCGGATGCGTGAAACGCTCGTCCACGAAGACGAACTCAACGACCTGCTGAGCAAGCGCGGATTTCTCGCGAGAATTCTGGTGCGCGTGACGTCGGCCGTGAAGAAGCCGGTGCATATGTATCCGGTCGGCGTGCTCTTCGGCTTCGGTTTCGACACCGCAACGGAGGTGTCGCTGCTTGTGCTTGCCAGCGCCGGGGCCGCGTACACGCTGCCCTGGTACGCGATCATGTGCCTGCCCGTGCTGTTCGCCGCCGGGATGTGCCTGTTCGACACCATCGACGGAACCTTCATGAACTTCGCCTATGGCTGGGCGTTCAGCCAGCCGGTGCGCAAGGTCTATTACAACCTCACGATCACGTCGTTGTCGATCATGGTCGCGATCGTGATCGGCAGTATGGAGTTGTTGTCACTCGTCGCGGACAAGTTGGCCCTGTCCGGTGGCTTCTGGCGGTTCGTCAGCAAGCTCGGTGACTTCTCCTACAGCGGTTATCTGGTCGTGGGTCTGTTCGTGCTGACCTGGGCAGTCTCGGTAGGCGTGTGGAAGTTGGGCCGTATCGAGCAACGGTTCACGCCGCAGTTCGCTGCCGAGCAGGCGATTCCGCCCGAGTAGCCGGATCTCGCGAGGCCAGGGGGTTGCTCAGATCCAGCCCACACGGTTGCTGAGCTGCAGCGCGGGGGATTGCTCAGATCCAGCCAACGCGATTGTGCAGTGCCGCGTAGCCGACGAAGCTCACGATGTCGATGACACTGTGCGCGATGACCAGCGGCAGCACCCGGCGGGTCCGGGTGAACCAGTAGCCGAAGATCGCGCCCATCACGAAGTTGCCGACGAAGCCGCCGATCCCCTGATAGGTGTGGTAGCTGCCTCGAATCAGCGCGCTCACCAGGATTGCGCGCATCGGCGTCCAATCCAGCTGCCTCAGGCGGGTCAGGAGGAATCCGATCATGACGATCTCTTCCAGCACCCCGTTCTGGATGCCATCGAGGATCAGAATCGGATAGCGGTACCAGATGTCGGCCAAGCCGGACGCGCTGATGTCGGCATTCACCCCGAGCGACCGCGCCAGCGCCACCAGGCCGAGTCCCGGAATGCCGATGACGGCGGCCAAGCCGAGGCCTTGAGCGACTTGTCGGCCGAGATTCTCGGTGCTCAAGCCGATCCCGAAGCCGGGCAGGCGAGTGCAGCGGCTCAGCACGTACAGGGCGAGCAAGGCGGGCATGACGCCGTTGGCAACGCTGAGCAACTGATACGAAAGATCCACCCAGGCTCTCGGACTAGCAGCCTGGTTGAGAGTGGCGGTGGCGTTTGCGAAGCCGCCGCGTTGGGTCTGGATGTCGGCGAAGTTGATCAGTGAATCGATCGCCGAGATTCCGAGCGATACACCTAGAACCAGCACGATTTCCAGGCCGTATCGAGGCGGCTGGACCACCTCGTCGACAGGTTGCGGCGTTGGCTTGTGCGGACGGAGATCCTCGTCGAGCTGAGGAGGGCTTTCGGATGTCACCTAGACAGTCTGGCCGTATCGGAGCGAAATGTTGTTACAGGCCTCGCAGGTATCCTCCGGAACCAGCCCTGTGCGCATCAGATAGCCGAAGATGATGCAACCGAGGCAGACCGCGAAGATCGACTCGAGGCCGGCGGCTACCGCGATCAGTGCGAGTAACACATTGGTCAGTCCCTCCGCGCCGAACCCGAACCAGGCGAGCGTGGCGGCGGCGGTCACGACCAGGCCGACGCTCTGCGCAAAGCGCTTCGGGGGTCCCGCTACCAGCTTCGCCGGGCCGAGCTTGGGCGCCACGACCCGGGTCGCGAATTGGCCGAGCGGGCTGAGTCGCGGTCCGGAGAGGACCCGCAACAGAAAGCCGATGGCCAGGACGATCGATAGCCACAGCCACTGCGTGGCGAGCGCCACCAAGGCGATCACCAACACGCCTGCGGCGACCGTGCGGGCAGCCTTCTCGTTCACCGGGTTGGGGAAGCCAAACAGACTCATAACCGTGCAAACAGGCTCGTAGAGCTGTCTATTCCTAGTATCTCTGTGGGTCCGGTTTCCCGCCCCGTTTTTGGTGATCATCTCGCGTCTGGTGTTGCTATGGCAGCAGCAGACGTGTGTTGATCTCGGATCGTGGTGTGGCGGGTTCTCGGGGGCTGCTGCGGTTGGCGGAAAGTGTCGTAGGTCGGGTCTAGTTTTGGGTTATGGCGGCGGGGGAATCTTCGGGGCAGGCGGGCGCGGTGGCGTGCGCTGCGGCTGCGGCGAAGGTGGCGGCCGCGGTGGGTGAGTTGTTGGCGGCTTCCTGTGGCCCGTTGACCGATGAGGGTTTGTTGGAGGTGCTGCGGTCGGTGGAGGTGTCGCGGCGCCGGTTGGAGTCGTTTGACTCGGCGGTGATCGGTGAGATCCAGGCCCGGAATCTGCCGGGCCGGTTGGTGGTGCGTTCGGCGGCGCGGCTGCTGAGCGGGGTGCTGCGGATCTCGCCGGGTGAGGCGGGTCGGCGGGTCCGGCAGGCCGATGTGCTGGGGCCGCGGGTGAGCCTGACCGGTCAGCGGCTGGCGCCGGTGTTGCCGGTGACCGCGGCGACCCGGGCGGCGGGGGTGTTGAGCGCCGAGCAGGTGGAGGTGATCCGGGCGGCGCTGCACCGGCTGCCCGCGGGCCTGCCGGTGCCCGAGGTGGAGCGGGCCGAGCGGCTGCTGGTGCAGGCGGCGGCCGGGTTGGACGCGGCCGCGTTGGGTGGGGTGGCGCGGCGGCTGATCGATACCCTGGATCCGGACGGGGTG
>JAVEES010000131.1 GCA_030840285.1 Pseudonocardiales bacterium | reverse complement strand
TGGGGCAGCAGGACCACGGGCTTGGACGACGAATCGGTCCGGGGATACGTCGCGAAGGCCGCCGCCGCCACGATCGCGGCCGTCACCCCCACCGCCGCGATGGCGAGCGGTTTGATGAATAGCTGATCTCCGAGTCGCTCACTGGCGTGACGTATACGCCTGAGCCGCCCAGTGGCGATCCCGGTGGAGACGCCCGCGGTGGACGAACCCGCGGTCGAGGCGAGGAACTTCGTTGCATAGGCAGTGCCACCCAACAGGATCGGCAACACCACCCCCCGCAGCGATCGGTTCAGCTCGCCGATCTCAAGAGCGGCCGCCTGGCAGCGGTCGCAGTCGGCAAGATGGACATCGACCTGAGCAGCCTCGCGGGAGGACAGCGCGCGGCGTTCCCATGCGCCGAGCTTGCGGATGATCTTGTGGCATCGCGCGGAATCGGCGTCGGCAACGTGTGCCTGCAGGAACGCCTGGCGCAGGCCCTCTCTGGCACGCATCGACAGCGCGGCGACCGCGTTGGGCGTCGAACCCAGGATCGGTGCCACCTGGGCAGGCGGCTGCTCCTCGATGATCGTGTGCCAGAGGACGGTCTGCCACCGTTCCGGGAGCGTGCTGTACGCCTTCCAGACGGTCTCGCCCTCTAGAAGCTCGAGCGCCGCGTCGTCGGCTCCGTCGGCCGAGCCCACCTCGAGATCCGCGTCGTCGGAGGTGAGGCCGACGCGTCGTTCGTAGCGGGTCGCGATGTCGATCCGCAGCCGCTTCACCGCGGTCAGCAGGTACGGGCGCACGTTCATGTCCGGTCCGCCGCCGGCCCGCAACACCCTTAGTAATCGAGCGAATGCCTCGGAGACGAGATCCTCAGCGTTGCTCGTCGGACCGAACTGCCGGGCATAACCCAAGACGGAGCTGTGGTGGCGGGTCCACAGTTCGGCGAAGCCGGAACTGTCACCCGTCCGGACCGCCGCGATCAGTTCGGCGTCGCTTCGCCCCACGTCTGCCGGCCAATCTCTGGAGGATCGGTCGACCCCGCGAGTGGTCGAATCGTCGAGCATGGCCACGCCTTCCGAAATCGGGACGGTCGTGTGCTAGACGCTTGAAACGCTTGAATATGACGCACAAATACCAAGTCGCCGGCTCTCCGATTCGACGCAGGGATTTGCGTCATGCTCCACATCGCCACGCGTCTGATTGATAGCCGGGTTGGAACCAGCACTGGTCGCCTCCCACTCGTGGACGGAATCAAGAACATGCTCGGAAGACCTGCGACAAGAACAGATCGGTACGACCTGACCGGTCCGATCCATGCGCGCTGGCGCAACGCCTCGCAACTGGTCGGCTGGCCCGACGCCGAGGACTGGTGGACACCGGCCGTCGACGCGCTCGTCGAATCGCTCACCGGCTCCGACGCCGACCCGGTGGCGGCGGCCGAGCGGCTGGGAAAGGAGCGTGCCCTCAACAGCGTCCGGCTTGCGGATGCGCTGGTGGATCTCAACATCGGGCTCGACGTCATGCGGATATCGGGACGCAGCCGCGCTCAACTGGCCGGCGCGCTCGCCTCGGGCTGGGCCGACGGGCTTGCCGGCTGGCTCGGTCGCACCGGCTTGGGCTGCCTGGACACGCTGACTGACCTCGCAACCCGCGACTACCTCTCGACCCGGCTGCGCGAGCTCTACGCCGAGAGCTCGGCCGAGGGCAGCACGGTGATCGACAAGCGGGTGCTCGTCGTGGTCGAGGTCCGGACGGCGACCTCGCAACTGATCACCGAACACCGGATGGTGCGCCTCGGACAGGTCCTCGGCTCGGTATTCACGCGTGGCCAGACGCTTGCCAGGATCGCGCCCGGCATCGCGGTGGCACTGGCCCATCGCGATGAGACCCTCGGCGATCTGCTGGTCGCCCTGCAACTCGAACTGTCCTGGAGCGGTCTGGGCGCGCATCCGGCGTCCGCCCGCACCTGGCTCGAACCGCTGCCGCCGGACTACTTCTACCTAGCTGACCTGCTCGAGGACATCAGTCGCCCCTGAGCCGCGATCGACCGCTGTGCTGATCAGGCGGTCCCGGTGCGCCGGATGGACTCCAGCCAATGCGCCGCGGCGGTGAACGCCTGGTCCTCGCGGCCCGCGGCGACCGCTCCCTGGGTTCCGTCACGGCGTTGATAGGAGCCGAGATAGCGGACGTCGGCGCAGATTCGATGAAGCGCCGCGATCGAATCGCCCACCCGCGCGTCGTCGATATGGCCTTCGCAGTCGATCGTGAAGCAGTACTGCCCGATGCGGCCCTTGGTGGGTCGGGACTCGATCCGGGTGAGGTTGACCCCTCGGGTACCGAATTCCATCAGGATCTCCAGCAGCGCTCCCGCATGGTCCTCGCGCAGGTAGATCACCAGGGTCGTGCGATCGTTGCCGGTCGGCCGGGGCGGTGCGAACGGCCTGCTCAGCAGTACGAATCGGGTCACCGCGCCGGCGTTGTCGGCGATATCGTGCGCCAGGCTGTCCAGTGCATAGAGCTCGCCGGCCACCGGCGGAGCTATCGCCGCGTCGTACTCGCCGTCGCGGACAGCTCGAGCGCCGCCGGCCGTCGAACCGACCATAGCCACGGTCGCCTGCGGCATGGTGCTGAGCAGATGCCGGCGAACCTGGGCCTCGGCGTGCGGATGCGTGGCAATGGTCTGGATGTCGTCGCGGGAAGTACCCGGCCGGACGAGCAGATCGAAGATCACCGGCAGGAAGGTCTCCGCGGCGATCACCAGCGATGAGCCGCCGGCGAGCTCGTCCAGAGTGGCGGGGACGGCTCCCTCGACCGAATTCTCCAAGGGCACCACGGCACCGTCGACGTCACCGGCTCGCAGCGCGTCGATCGCCGAGGTCACGCTGGCAAAGGGGAGTAGTTGCCCGGCAGTGCTCAGCTGAGCCGACAGATCGAGGGCGGCCGCATGGGCGAAGGTTCCCTCCGGGCCCAGAAAGGCCAGTCGCTGCATCGTGGACACGGCTGCAGCCTACGTGCTGGGCGCGCGAGGCCGCCGAGACATCAGCGGGGTGCGCACTAGCGGGACAGTGCGGCCTTGACCGCCTGCTCCTCCTCCGGGGACAGCGGGTGCTCGCCAACTCCCTGAGCCAGCGACTTGGCATACAGCCGGGTGTCCGACGCGCTGGCGATGGAGGTGAGCGTGACGCCGTTTCCGTTGTCGTCCAGCAGCGCGAGAGAAAAGGACAGCCGGCCGCTCAGGTCGTCGAACGCGTCGTAGCGAACCAGTGCGACGCGGCGCAGCACGGTGTCCACCGAGCGACGCATGTTCTGCACGGTGGCCGCGATCTCACCGCGTTCGGTGGCGATCTCGCCCGCTGCCTTCTGCTGCGCCTGCGCCAGATCGCGCTGCAGTTCGAGGATGTCGCGGCGTACGGCCTCGCTGGCCGCCATGTGCTTCTCGGCCACTTCGAGGATCGTCTCGCGACCGGAGGAACCTCGCGAGAGCAGCGCGACGGAGCGGCGCAGCCGGCTGAGAGTGCGTAGCGCGAGCACGCCGGCGACCATGCCGACCAGGCCGAACAGCACGGCCACGGTTACGAGCGCGATAGTCATCTCGGGCAGGATAGCCCGGCCGCCAGGCCCACGGCTCGGAGCCTGATGGGGATAATCTGGCGAGTATGACGGTCCGGCTGCGTTCCACCCTTGCCTCGTTGCCCGCCTACGTGCCCGGGCGTTCCGTGCCCGGCGCCCTGAAGCTCGCCAGCAACGAGACGTCCTATGCCCCGTTGCCCTACGTCCTGGCGCGAATCGCAGAGGCCGCCGGTCAGATCAACCGCTATCCCGACAGCTTCTCCGCCGAACTCAGCGGCGCGCTGGCCGGCCGGTTCGGGGTGCAATCCCAGCAGGTCGTGGTCGGCTGCGGATCGGTCTCGCTGTGCCAGCAGCTGATCCTCGCCGCGGCGGGGCCCGGTGACGAGGTGCTCTTCGCCTGGCGCTCCTTCGAGGCGTACCCGATCATCACAGCCATCGGCGGAGCGGTCGCGGTGCGGGTGCCACTGGCCGACGAGGTCCACGACCTGAAGGCAATGGCCGCCGCCATCACCGATCGCACCCGGCTGATCTTCGTGTGCAATCCGAACAACCCGACCGGGACGGCCGTCGCCGGTCCGGAGTTGATCGCGTTCCTGGACCAGGTGCCCGCCGACGTCATCGTGGTGCTGGATGAGGCCTATCGCGAGTTCGTCACCGATCCGTCCGTGGTCGACGGCACGACGTTGCTGGCCAGCTATCCGAACCTGATCGTGCTCCGGACGTTTTCCAAGGCCTACGGTCTGGCTGGACTGCGCGTCGGCTACGGGATCGCCGCGGACACTTCGATCAGCAACGCGGTGCGCCAGACGCAGGTGCCCTTCGCCGTTACCCAGGTCGGGCAGGCCGCTGCGCTGGCCAGTCTTGAGCCCGAGGCTGAGAGAGAATTGTCCGAGCGGGTAGGAGAGGTCACCGCTGAGCGGGCTCGAGTCACCGAGCAGTTACGCGGCGGCGGTTACCGCATCCCGGATTCGCAGGCGAATTTCGTCTGGCTCGGGCAGGGCACCGCCGATGAGGGCGGAATCGATGCGGTGAAGTTCGCTGGTCGGTGCGAGGCGCAAGGCGTGATCGTCCGGTCCTTTGCGGGCGACGGCGTGCGCGTGACGATCGGTACGGCGGAAGAGAATGACCTCTTTCTTGCCGCGGCACTACCCCGCTGACGATGCGTGCAGCGGGTAGGCAGCAACTGCGGGACTGAGATTTGACCGATAAGCAGCTTTGAAGCCGCCCATTTCGCAGAACTGAATTGCGCGTTTCGGCATGTCGATTCGCTCTTCGTTCACCTGCCGGTACCTTCGTGGGACACCTTCGGTTCGTCTGATCGGCTGACAGTTGCTGCGTTCGGGGAACACCCGGACAGCAACGGATGGAGAGAGACACGTGGGAAACCTGCGCATCAGGATCGTCGGAACCGTGGCCGTGGCCGGTGCGCTCGCACTGGCGCTCGCGGGATGTTCGAGCGGCAAGGCCGCATCGACGGGGGGCAGCAGCGCGAAGTCCGCGAAGACCGCTACGTCGGCCGCCGATCTCGGGGGTATGGATGCCTTGGTGGCAGCCGCGAAGAAGGAAGGCCAGCTCAACGTCATCGCGCTTCCGCGCAACTGGGCGAACTACGGCCAGCTGATGGACAACTTCACGACGAAGTACGGCATCAAGATCACCGACGACAACCCCGACGGCTCGAGCGCTGACGAGGTCGCGGCCATCAAGAGCCTGAAAGGCCAGAACCGCGCGCCGGACGTCGTGGACGTCGGGCAGTCCTTTGCCTTGAGCGGCGCGAAGGAAAGTATCTATGCCGATTACAAGGTGGCAACCTGGTCCGCCATCCCCGATTCCCTCAAAGACGCCCAAGGAAACTGGATAAACGACTACGGCGGCTACATCTCGATCGGCTGTGACGGATCGAAGGTGAGCACCTGCCCCACCACTCTGGCCCAGCTCAACAACCCCGAGTACAAGGGCAAAGTTGCACTGAACGGAGATCCGCTGAAGGCGAACGCTGCCTTCAGCGCCGTCTGGGCGACGGCACTGGCCAACGGTGGCTCGCTGGACAACATCCAGCCGGGTATCGACTTCTTCGGATCCCTGAAGAAGGCCGGTATCTATAAGCCGGTTCAGGCCACCGCAGCCACGATCGAGAGCGGTGAGACGCCGATCGTGCTCGACTGGGATTACCTCAACGCGGCCAAGGCGACGGACATCAACGCCAAGGGCGGCAAGTGGAGCGTCGCGGTGCCGACGGACGGACACCTCGCGGCCTACTACGCGCAGGCGATCAGCAAGTACGCGCCGCACCCGGCAGCTGCCCGGCTGTGGGAGGAGTACCTCTACAGCGTCGAAGGCCAGAACGGCTTCCTCAAGGGTGGCGCGCGTCCGGCCGCCGAGGTCGCGATGACCACGGACGGATCGATCGACAAGGCCCTGTTGGCAACGCTGCCCGCTGTGTCAGGTACCCCGACCTTCCCGACCGATGCCCAGACGACCGCGGCAAAGAACGCGCTCACGCAGAAGTGGGCGAGCACCGTCAGTGGCTGATCGTCCTTCCGATGGGCGAATGACGACGACGATGACGACGACCAGGCGCCGGTGGCGGATTCCTGGTGGCAGAGTACGACTGGGATGGCTGGGCCTGGCACCATTCGCGGCCTACCTCGCGGTGTTCTTCGTACTGCCATCGGTCCTGGTCCTCTTCTCAGCCTTCAGGCGGGTCGACCCCGACACCGGCGTGCACAGTTTCACCTTGCAGAACTGGTCGGACTCGCTTCATGGTGCGTACCTGAAAGGTCTTGAGAACAGCATCCAGCTAGCCGCCGTCACAGCGGTTATCTCAGCCGTTCTCGGGCTCGTACTCGCCTACGCCATCAGCACCAGTCGCCGGCCCTTCTTCAAGCAGCTGGTCTCGACCTCGTCGGCGGTTCTGGCGAATTTCGGTGGCTTGCCACTGGCCTTTCTATTCGTCGCGGTACTGGGAAGCGCCGGCGTCCTGACCAGCACTGTGCAATCGTTGTTCGGCTTGTCATTGCAGGACGATCTGCATTTCAGCCTGTTCAGTATCCGCGGGGTCGAACTGGTCTACCTTTACTTCCTGATCCCGCTGATGGTGCTGGTCATCACCCCGGCTCTGGAGGGAATCCGGCCGCAATGGCGGGAGGCAGCCGAGAACCTGGGTGCGACCGGCTGGCAGTACTGGCGTTGGGTGGCAGCACCGGTGCTGCTGCCCAACGTGCTCGGCTCGACGGTGCTGCTGTTCTGTGGATCGCTGTCGGCCTTCGCCACGGCCTCAGCGCTGACGAACGGAACTCTTGCCATCGTGCCGCTCCAGATCGATACGGCGGTGTCAGGGAATGTCCTGGTGGGTCAGGAGAATCTTGCCGCCGCCCTCGCGTTGAACATGATCGTGATCGTGGTGCCGCTCACGTTGATCTACCAGCTCTTGCAGAAGAGGACGACGACATGGTTGCGGTGACCTCGGTAGCGGCAGGCAGCGCCAATCCGCCAGAAGTCGTCACCTCGCGCGCCAGCCGACGACGCCTGCGCCCGTGGCGAGGCCTGATCCTTGCGGTCGCGGCGCTGTACTTCGTCGGGCCGGTGCTCGCCGCGTTCTGGTTCTCCATCCACAACTCGCACACGGGCATCGATTTTCACGCCTACACCGGCTTCTTCTCGGCTCAGGGTTTCGGCACCGCGTTCCGGATGTCGCTGCTGCTGGGGCTCGCCACGGTGCTGATCACCTTGATCCTTATGGTGCCCACCATGCTGCTGGTGCATCTGCGCTATCCCCGAGCGCGGGCCTGGGTAGAGACGTTCAGCCTGCTGCCATTGGTCATTCCGCCGGTTGCCCTGGTGGTCGGGGTCCGCGACATCATCAGCTTCACCGGCGAGGATCGGTTCCTCGGCACGCCGGTGGCGACCGTGATGAACTTCCTGCAGGGCAACCAGCCCTGGCTGCTGTCGCTGCTCTACGTCGTGATGGCGTTGCCGTTCACCTATCGCGCGCTGGACGCGGGCCTTCGAGGCTCGTCGGTCACTACCCTCGTGGAGGCGGCCCGCAATCTCGGCGCGTCCTGGCCGGTGGTGGTCTGGCGGGTTGTTCTGCCGACGTTGCGCACGTCCGTTCTCAACGCCGGCCTGCTCGCCTTCGCTCTGGTGCTTGGCGAATACACGATGGCGAAGATCTTGAACTTCTCGCCGTTCCCCGTCTGGCTGGCCCGTTTCGGCGATACCGACGGCCAGTTGCAGGTGGGCCTGTCACTGCTCAGCCTGGCTCTTACCTGGGTGCTGCTGCTTACCATCGCAGGTGTGGCAGGTCGCGCCCCCGGGACCGCCCGGTTCCCATTTCGCAGGAGGACGTCATGACCGCCGAACCCGCCGTGGCCACGATCGAAGGCACCAGGGTCGAATATCTCGACGTGACAAGGGTGTTCGGCGCCACTCGGGCGCTGGACGGATTCACCCTGCAGATCGAGCCCGGTGAGCTGCTGGCCCTGCTCGGGCCGTCCGGCTGCGGGAAAACCACTGCGCTCAGGCTGCTGGCCGGGTTCGACCAGCTCAGCAGCGGCCAGCTGCTGATCGATGGCCGAGACGTGTCCCGGCAACCGGTGAACAAGCGGGATATGGGCATGGTGTTCCAGTCCTACAGCCTCTTTCCGACGATGAGCGCGCGTGACAACGTCGGATTCGGTCTTCGACTGCGAGGTGCCTCAACGAGCGATCGACGCCGCCGCGCCGGCGAACTGCTCGAACTGGTCGGACTGTCGGCCCATACCGAGAAGTACCCGCACCAGATGTCCGGAGGCCAGCAGCAGCGGGTGGCGCTCGCCCGAGCCCTGGCGATTCAACCGCGGGTGCTGCTGCTGGACGAGCCACTGTCCGCACTGGACGCGAAGGTTCGCACCCAGCTCCGGGACGAGATCCGCCGAATCCAGCTCGAACTCGGCGTCACCACGGTCTTCGTCACGCACGACCAGGAAGAGGCGCTGTCGATGGCGGACCGGGTGGGGGTGATGCGGGCGGGCCAGCTCGAGCAGTGCGACGCGCCCAGCGTGCTCTATCAGCGCCCGGCGACACCGTTCGTGGCCGAGTTCGTCGGCACCATGAACCACCTTCCAGGCGTTGTCCGGGACGGTTCGACGGTGCAGGTTGGAGACCAGTCGGTGCCCGCCGATGGCCAGGTTCCCCTGTCCGGTACGGCTGTTTCGGTGCTGGCCAGGCCCGAAGCGGTTCTCGTCGAGGCGTCGGTCGAGGGCGATGCCGTCGTGCAGGTCGCGACCTTCTTCGGCGCGGTGACCCGGCTTCGGATGCTGCGATCCGACGGCGTCGAGCTGCTGGCCGACGTCTCGAGCCACCGCGCGGGTGAGCTGGCACCGGGGACGAGGGTTGCGGTATCTCTCGTCGACCGGCCGGTACTGGTTCGGACGCCGAGTAGCTGAACAGGCTTAGGGTTGTTGTTGGAGCTTAGGGTTGTTGTCGGCGCGAGGCTGCTCTGAAAGGGGTGCGGGTGGGCTCCACAGACCGCAGGACCGTCATCGGCGGGGCTCGGGAAGCGCAGGGTTACTGGAGGCTTACGGCCGGCCCTGGTGAGGCGCACCGTACCCGAACAGAGCTCGTCAGCGGCGCGGGAAAGGCCTCCCCGGGGCGAGCCCTTCTGAGCATCGGGCAGCTGTCAGATCTGCACCTGTGCGATACGCAGTCGCCTGCCCGGGCCGAGTTCCTGGACCGGTGGGCCGATGACGATTCCCCGGTCAAGGAGCAGGTGCAGGCGGTTGGTACCTACCGCGCGCAGGAGTTGCTGACCGTGCAGGTCGCCGAGGCGATGGTGCGCGCACTGAACGACGTGGGCGCGGGCCCGGTGGGCGGCGCGGCGCTGGACTGGGCAATCGTCACCGGCGACATCACCGACAACGCCCAGAGCAACGAGGTCGGCTGGGCGCTCCGGCTGCTAGAGGGCGGACCGATCGTGCCGGACTCAGGCGATCCCGGACGGTATGAAGGTGTGGCGGCCGCCGACGAATACTTCGACGAGGCCTACTGGCATCCGGAAGCTGCGGCGGGCAGCGTCGATCGCCCGCACCGGCTGCACGGCTTCCCGGACGCACCTGGATTGCTGGAGGCCGTCCGGCTGCCTTTCGACGCAAGCGGTTTGTCGATGCCATGGCTGGCCGTGCACGGCAACCACGACCAGATGATCCAGGGAACGATTCCGGCCGGAGACGTAAGGGATTTCTCGTTCGCCGGCCTGGCAGCTCGCAAGGTGATCGGCCTCCCGGACCACTGGTCGCACGAGACCATCGCGCAGTTCTGCCAGGACGTCGACGAGTGCAGGATCGACGCTCTGCGGGTATGGGACTCGCTACCCTCGCGTCCTATCACCGTCGACCTCGCCCGCGAGACGGTCAGCCGGACGGAATTCATCGCGGCGCATTTCGGTAGCGCTGCTCGTCCGATGGGCCACGGATTCGACTCGTCGGCCAGGCAGACCGGTCGGGCGTACTACCGCTTCGACCATGGTCCGGTGACGGTTCTCGCGCTGGACACGGTGAACGAGCACGGCGGCTGGGAAGGCTCGTTGGACGTCGAACAGTTCGAGTGGCTCGATCGCGAGCTGACCGCCGCCGACCGCGAGCGGCGATACGTGGTGCTGGCCTCGCACCATCCCTTGGCCAGGCTGATCAATCCGCGACTGCCGGATGGCGCTGGCGCCGACCGTCGGATCCTTGCCGATGAGCTTTCAGCAGCGTTGCAAAGGCATCCCTCCCTGGTGCTCTGGGTCAACGGCCACACCCATCGCAGCACGGTGACGCCGCACTTCGCGGTGGCTGGTGGCACCGGATGGTGGGAGGTCACCGCGCCCTCGCTGATCGACTTTCCGCAGCAGGCGCGGATCATCGAGCTTTTGCGCTCGGATTCCAGCGTACTGACGATCGCCTCGACGATGCTCGATCATGCGGGTTCGCTGCCCTGGGCCGGCGGCGTGCGGTCAGTCGTGGAGATGGCCGGGCTGTCGCGTGAGCTCGCGGCCAACGACTGGCAATGGCGCACCGATGACCTGAGCCGGCATGGCAGGGCCGGGTCGCCCGCCGACCGTAACGTCCTGCTGCCGCTACCGGATCCCTTCCCGCGCTAGCGTCCCGTTAGGCCGATTTTCCCCCCGATCTCATCGCAGGAGTGCGGCTATGACCCGGCGGCTCGACTTTCGGAGCGTTGCTCGTGAGCGGAGGGAGTTGGCAATGGCTTTTGTCTCTGATGAGGTCTGGGAACGATGGGAGTCTCAAGGAAGAGAGTTCGAGAGTCTGAACCTGGTTCTGCGCACGGGGCTGCCAGCTGTCGCTGCTGCGGAGTTGGTTTGGTCGGCTTGTCGTGCGCAGTGGGATGAAGATGAGGATTGGCCGGCTGAGATCACGGTCTCGCCGACGATTCACGGTGTGGGCATATCGCTGCTCAACTGTGAGGAGATCACCGCTGTTATTTTCCGCTGTTGAAACAGCTCGCCGGCTTCGGCGTGACGGACTTGTACTTTGACGCGTTCCCCCATGTACCCTTCGGCCTGCGTACCACTCGGCGGCCAAAGGCCATGGTCGAATGCCGCCTTGCCGTCAGAGCATCCTGGTTTCCTGAGCCCCGACGGTGGCAGATCGAGCCCGGCGACTACGGCCGCCTGATCCAGCTGGGGACTGAGTGGGTGGAGGGCTTGCCGGGCCGCAAGAGCGAAGTCTTCATCGAGGCGGGGATGCTCGCGTCCGCGGTCCCGGCAGCGGAGGCGGCCCGCTGGTTCAAGGCCGCCGCAGACGCGGTCGCGCTACGACCCGGCGGGGCACCTATCCTGGCCGCGGAAACCGAGTCCGGCGCTTTCCGGTTGGCGATGATCGACCCCGACACGGCGTATTTCTCACTGGCAGAGGGCAGCTACGGCGGCGAGGACTTCGACTGGTCGGACCCCGTGCGAAGGGTGCGTGACTACGCGTGGGATAACGCGCCTGAGCTGACCCGGTCCCGCTTCGTCAAACGAGCCTGGCGCTGGCAAGTCATCGGGTCATCGACATTGACCAACATGAATTGGATCGACATGCCACGCGGAAGTAACGCGTTCGCGCCGGTCGGCCGGCTGGTAGAGGACTCAGCCATGCCCGACGCCTTCGGAATCATGATCATGCCGATGGAGTGGGCAGCACGAATACCACCGAGCGCTGGGTGGAAGGTGACGTCAACCAGACTCGACCTGGCACTGGTGGAGCACGACGACCTAGCGCCCTGGTTCGCCGAGGATCGACCATCCGCGGATGTGATCGAACACGCCCGCAGCGAGCTCAGGCCTGTGCTTGCCGACTACTTCAACGGATGAGGGCTCAAAGGGCCCGAGGCAGACGGTCCCGTGCGGGCGGGCTATTCCATGCCGCGGTCGCCCATGATGACGGGTCCCGGACGGGAGGCTTCGCGAACCGCCGCGGCAACCGCCTTGGGCACCGCTGGATCGAACACGGACGGCACGATGTAGGCCGGATTGAGCTGCTCGTCGCTCACGCAGTGCGCCAGCGCGGACGCCGCACGCAACAGCATCGCGGTGGTGATCTGGCCGGCTTGGGCGTCCAGCAAGCCTCGAAATACCCCCGGGAAAGCCAGCACGTTGTTGATCTGGTTCGGATAGTCCGAGCGGCCGGTTGCCAGGATCGTGGCGTACTTGCGGGCCGCATCCACATCGGTCTCCGGGTCGGGATTGGCCAGGGCGAAGACGGCCGGGTCCTCGGCCATGTCCGCGATCCACTCGGCCGGCAGCACCCGCGGAGCCGAGACCCCGATGAACACATCAGCACCGCGAAGCGCATCGTGCAGATCACCGGTGACGCCGGCGGTGTTGGTCTTGGTCGCCAGCGCGCGCTTGGCCTCCGACAGTGACGCATCGGTCGGCGACAGGATGCCCTCCTTGTCCCATACGAGGACGTGTCGCGCGCCGGCAGCCAGCAGCAGGTCCACGATCGCGGTGCCCGCCGCGCCGCCGCCCGACACCACGATCCGGATGGACGCGAGCCCCTTGCGCACGCAGCGCAGCGCGTTCGTCAGCGCCGCCAGCACGACGATCGCGGTGCCGTGCTGATCATCGTGGAACACCGGGATATCCAGCTCGGCTCGGAGCCTGGCTTCGATCTCGAAGCAGCGGGGCGCTGAGATGTCTTCCAGATTGATCCCGCCGAAGCCCGGAGAGATTCCCTTGACGATCCGGACGATCTCGTCCGGGTCCTGGGTGTCCAGGCAGATCGGCCACGCATCGATCCCGGCGAACCGCTTGAACAGGGCAGCCTTTCCCTCCATCACCGGTAGTGCGGCGCCCGGCCCGATGTTGCCCAGACCGAGCACGGCGGATCCATCGGTCACCACGGCCACGGAGTTGCCCTTGATGGTGAGCTTGGAGACGTCCTCCGGATGCGCGGCTAGCGCCAGGGAGACACGGCCGACGCCTGGCGTATAGGCCATCGACAGGTCGTCGCGGGTCTTCAGCGGCACTTTGGACTCGACCGAGATCTTGCCGCCCAGGTGCAGCAGGAATGTCCGGTCCGAGACCCGGTGCACCTCGACCCCGTCCAGGGCACGCAACGCCGCGACGATCTCTTCGGCATGTTCGCCGTTGACGGCTGAGCAGGTGACATCGATCGTGATGCGGTCGTGGCGCGATTCCGAGACGTCGATCGCGGTGACCATGCCACCCGCCTCGGTGACCGCCGTCGCCAACCGTCCCACGACCGAGGCGTCCGGAATCGCGTAGATCCGGACGGTGATGGAGTACGACGCTGAGGTAGGGGTCGGGCGAGGACGAGCTGAATCGGGCATGGCCATGACGCCATGATCCCAAACCCCGCTGCGCCCGGCGCGCAGCCGTGCCTGAGGCCACACCCGCTCGCCCCACCAGCTCGCCCCGGCAGCCGGTACAGATGCCTCGCCCAGCCCACCCAGGCTCACTGTTCGAAACAACTTGGCTACAGCTGGTAATCGGGCCCACGGTAAGGAATTCGTCGCCGTCCAATTACCAATAGTGACCAGTCGGCCACTATGCGGGACAAAATGGATGCCTACCCTAGCGCACCGATGGCGACGGCATCCCAA
>JAVEES010000117.1 GCA_030840285.1 Pseudonocardiales bacterium | reverse complement strand
CCGCTGAGTTCCGGGCACGCGCACGCGCGCAAGCCCGGCCTCACGCCGCTGCAGGTGGCCTATCAGGCTGAGGCGTCCGGTGACCTGGTTGCGATGTCGTTTCCCGGCGTCCGGCGGATCGCGGGCTGGCTCTTCTGGGTTGCGTTCCCGCTGCTCTGCGTTGCCGCGCTCGCACTTGCCGTGAGTGGCTTCGTCGAGCATGTCGGTAACCAACCGGACGGCACCCGCGGGACGTACATCGCTGAGCGTTCATGCTCGCGGGGGATCTGCCTGGTCGGCGGAACGTTCACCAGCGACGACGGACGGCTCAAGGTGACGTCGCTGCTCGGCGATCCGCGCTGGGCAGATGGCAGCGAGCATCGGGTGATCTATGACGGCAAGAGCGCCGAAGTCATCGGCCTCGGTGCATGGGACGCGACCCCCGCGGTCATGGCCAGTGTCGGGGCGCTGACCTACTTGGGCATCGTCGGATACTTCGCGCGGGTCGTCCGGCGTGATCGACGGCTGACGAGATCAGCTGTGCAGGACGGGCGCCAGCGGTGACCTGATCCAGCCAGCGAGCCTTCCCAGCCAGCGAGCCTTCCCAGTCCAGCAAGAACGAGCCTTTCCAGTCCAGCGAGCCTTCCCAGTCCAGCGAGAACGAGAGAAGACCGATGTCCGAGCGCAGTGCCCAGCCCGTGAACGATTCCGTGCGCGATTCCATCCGCAACGTGGCGATCGTTGCCCATGTCGACCATGGCAAGACCACCCTCGTCGACGCCATGTTGTGGCAGTCGGGCGCCTTCGGAGCGCACGACCACATCGACGAGCGTGCGATGGACTCCAACGACCTCGAGCGCGAAAAGGGCATCACCATCCTGGCCAAGAACACGGCCGTGAACTACACCTCGCCGGACGGCGAGAAGATGATCATCAACATCATCGACACCCCGGGTCACGCGGACTTCGGCGGTGAGGTCGAGCGCGGTCTGTCGATGGTCGACGGAATCGTGCTGCTGGTTGACGCCTCGGAAGGTCCGCTGCCGCAGACCCGCTTCGTGCTGCGCAAGGCACTCGCCGCCAAGATGCCGGTCATCCTGGTGATCAACAAGGTCGATCGTCCCGATTCGCGAATCGCCGAAGTCGTGGATGAGACCTACGAGCTGTTCCTGGATCTCGACGCCGACGAGGAGCAGATCGACTTCCCGATCGTCTATGCCTGCGCCCGCGACGGAAAGGCATCGCTGAACCGTCCTGCCGATGGCACTGTCCCCGACTCGGACAACCTGCAGCCGCTTTTCTCGACGATCCTCTCGACGATTCCGGCGCCGGCCTATCGCGAAGGCGCCCCCCTGCAGGCGCACGTCACCAACCTCGATGCCTCGCCGTTCCTCGGCCGGATCGCCCTGTGCCGGGTGTTTCAGGGCACGATTCGCAAGGGCCAGCAGGTCGCGTGGTGTCGCCACGACGGCACCATCCAGCAGGTCAAGATCACCGAGCTGCTGATGACCGAGGCCCTCGAGCGCAAGCCGGCCGAATCCGCCGGCCCCGGCGACATCATCGCGATCGCCGGCATCCCCGACATCATGATCGGCGACACCCTGGCGGACCTGGAGAATCCGGTGCCGCTGCCGCTAATCACGGTGGACGAGCCGGCTATCTCGATGACGATCGGCACCAACACCTCGCCGCTGGCCGGCCGCGAAAAGGGCTCGAAGGTCACCGCGCGACTGGTGAAGGACCGGCTCGATCGCGAGCTGGTCGGCAACGTCTCGCTTCGGGTGCTGCCGACCGAGCGCCCCGATGCCTGGGAGGTCCAGGGCCGTGGCGAGCTCGCCTTGGCGATTCTTGTGGAGCAGATGCGCCGCGAGGGATTCGAGCTGACAGTAGGAAAGCCGCAGGTCGTGACCCAGCTGATCAACGGCAAGGTGCACGAGCCGGTGGAGCGTCTCACCGTGGACTGCCCGGAGGAGTACCTGGGCACGATCACCCAGCTGCTGGCCGTCCGCAAGGGCCGGATGGAAACGATGACCAACCACGGCACCGGCTGGATCCGGATGGAGTTCCTGGTGCCGTCGCGAGGCCTGATCGGCTTCCGGACCGAGTTCCTCACCGACACCCGGGGCACCGGCATCCTGCACCACGTGTTCGAGCGTTACGAGCCATGGGTGGGGGAGCTGCGCACCCGGGCGTCCGGCTCGCTGGTGGCTGACCGCGCGGGCGTGGCGACCCCGTTCGCGATGATCAATCTTCAGGAGCGCGGCACGATGTTCGTCGAGCCCACCACGGAGGTATACGAGGGCATGCTGGTGGGCGAGAACTCGCGGGCCGACGACATGGACGTCAACATCACGAAGGAGAAGAAGCTCACCAACATGCGCTCTTCGACCGGGGACGACTTCCAGCACCTCGTGCCGCCGCGCCAGCTGTCGTTGGAACAGTCCCTGGAGTTCTGCCGCGAGGACGAGTGCGTCGAGGTGACACCGACGAAGGTTCGTATTCGAAAGGTGATCCTGTCCCAGACCGACCGTGAGAAGAACCGCGGCCGCCGCGCCAAGTCCTAACCCACCCCGCCCCGCCCTTTCTCTTTCCGCTTTGGGCGTCTGGAAATACCCGTTCGAGCCCAGATTCGGGGATTTCCAGACGCCCAAAGCGGGGTTTTAGGCGGGGGTTTAGGCGGCGATTGCCCTTGTCAGGAAGCCACCGAGCCGCAGTTGTTCGGCCCGTGCCAGCTCCGCTCTGATGAGTTCATCGAGCCGCCGGCGGCTCATCGCGGTCGCCCATCCCCAGCGGATCACCAGCAAGCCAGCGCTCAGCATGGCGTCCTGACGCAATTTCTCGCGGTACAGCTCATCCCCGTCGTACTTCTCACGGCCGTCGGCTTCTCCGACCAGTCCGAACTGCTCCCAGTAGAAGTCGGCGCGACCTATGAACTCGCCCAGCGATGTGTACAGCTCGGCTTGCTGGCGCGGTTGGACGGGCAATCCGCTCATGTGGAAGAGGCTGATCGTCTCCAGCGGTGACTCGCTGAGCGGGCTGCACAGCTCGAGCAGGCGGCGGCCGTCGCGCAGGCCCGCGCGACCACGCAGCGTCGCGTATTCCGCCTCGAGATCCGCCGCCGTGACCAGTCCGCGGTGCAGGGCGGCGTCGGTGGTGACCAAACCTGGCAGCAAGCCGGCTTCCCGCGCGATGTCTACGCAGGTACGGGCGGGGTCCGTCACTGGGACGAGGCCGACCGGCTTTCGATGGCTGGGGGAGCTCGCCCGCCGGTGGAGATGGACGCCGTCGATCGCGGTGTGGTTTCGATCGACGCTCACACAGGGGACGTCCGGGGTCATCATGACCGGAAGGTCGTGGGCAATCGCGGCACTGCTGTGGCTGACCGTGGCCGAACCTGCCGCGAGCGTCGCCGCCACCGCGCCCTGCAGAACTGTGCGCCGGGCCGACGGGTGTGGATCCAGGCAGTGAGCCGCGGCGGCGTATACCGCGCGACGGATCCGCACCAGCTCGCCCTTGCTGGTCGCCTTGGCCAGTGCCTTCGGAGTCCAGCCGCATGCCGCCGCCTGCACGGTCGTGAACACTCCAAATTGGCCATCCGCTTCGGCCGGCAGACTGAGCATCTGGGCACGATGGCAGATTTGTGGGCATCCCGTTGGAGCCTGTGGATGGCAGTAGGGGTCAACGTCGGTTATCCACGCCCTTGCCAAATTCCTTGACGGCTCTACCCATACCGAGGTACCCGCCCCCCACCACCCGCTTTGGGCGTCTCCAAATCCCCGAAAATGGCACTTGCCGGGGTATTTCCAGACGCCCAAAGCGGTTTTTTGGTGGGCGGCCTGTTAGAGGGTGGGGCCTTCGGCGCGGAGCTTGTCGACTTCGGCCATGGCCTCGCGCAGGCCGCTGAGCCACTCGTCGGTGTGCTCGCCCACCAGGCGTACCGCCCACGAAAGGGCTTCGGACCGGGATCGCGCGACGCCGGCGTCCACCAGCGTGTCGAGCACCTGCCGCTCGGGCTGCCGCAGCCGGGTCATCACCGGGACGGCGAGGTGGGTGAACAACGCCCGCTGGTCTCCTAGCCGAGCGCCCCAGGCCACCTTGCGCCCGTAGCGCGCCTCGGCCTCGTCGGCGATCTTCATCCGCTCGTCACGGGTTTGCTCCCGGAACCTCGCGATCCGGCCAGCGACCGCGGCCGGCGCGTCCTCGCTCTCTACCGGCGGCAGCTCGCCGCTGACCACGATCTCTTCACGGTCGACGCTGACCTCGGCCGGTCCGGTGAACCAGTCGGACGGCAAGCGCCCGTTGAACCACGCGGCCGCGTCATCCGCCGGTGGCAGGTCGGCTTGCTGCCACCCTCCCGGCCGGCCGAACCCGTGACCACCCCGGGGTCCCCGGGCACCGCCACCACCCCGACCACCACCGCCGCGGCGGCCGAATTCGCCGCTGCCACGCCTTCCTCGACCGGTGCCCTGGTCGCCCTCTGTGTCCGCATCATGCTCGAACATCAATGTCTCCTTACCTAGTAATAATGATTACAACATTACGCCGCAACGACGCGAGCGCAAACGGTCGCTTGCCGGAGACCCCGGCGCCTTTAGGGTGGATGGATGCGCGCACCCACGGGCAACACCGATAGCGGTACCGCCATCCACGCCTCGAAGGGCAACACCGATATCGGCACCGGCGTCCAGGCAGCCACCGGCGCTGCAGGCGCACAGCCCCGCGAAGGGCGGCTCGACTCCTTCGGAACCACGATCTTCGCCGAGATGTCGGCGCTGGCTCTCTCCACCAACAGCATCAACCTCGGTCAGGGGTTCCCGGACACCGACGGCCCACCCGAGGTCCTGCAGGCAGCGGCCCGGGCGATCGTCGAAGGCCGCGGCAATCAGTACCCACCCGGTCCCGGAATTCCCGAACTTCGCAGAGCGATCAGCGCCCATCAGCGCCAGCAGTACGGCCTCGACTTGGACCCCGACGTCGAGGTACTGGTGACGGTCGGCGCGACCGAGGCGATAGCGGCCGCCATCCTCGGACTGACCCTCCCGGGCGATGAGGTCGTCATGTTCGAGCCCTACTACGACTCCTACGCGGCGACCATCGCACTTGGGGGCGCTCGGCACAGATCCGTGACGTTGCAGCCCGACGGGGGCCGGTGGAGCTTCGAACCGGACGAATTGCGGCGAGCCATCACGGCGCAGACCCGGGTGATCCTGCTGAACAGCCCGCACAACCCGACCGGCACGGTGTTCAACCGTGCGGAACTCACCCTGATCGCCGAGCTGGCCCGAGAGCACGATCTCATCGTGGTGACGGATGAGGTCTATGAACACCTGATCTTCGAGGGCGAACATATCCCGATGGCGACCCTGCCCGGCATGGCCGCCCGAACCGTGACGATCTCGAGCGCCGGCAAGACCTTCAGCGTCACGGGCTGGAAGGTCGGCGGGGTCAGTGCGCCCGCGCCGCTGCTGAACCGGATCCGCGCCGTGAAACAGTTCCTCACCTACGTCGGCAGCGGCCCGTTCCAGTACGCGATCGCCGAGGCGCTCGAAGCGGCGACGGACTACCGTGCCATCGCCGAACAGCTGCGTACCCGCCGGGATCTGTTCACCAAGGGGCTTGCCGAGCTGGGCTATTCGGTCCACATCCCAGCGGCGACCTACTTCGCAACGATCGACGTCGGGGGCCAGGCCGAGGCATGGTGCCGGGCCCTACCCGGACGGGCCGGCGTGGTGGCGATCCCGTCGAGAGTGTTCTACGACTCCGACATCGATCGCTACGTGCGCTTCGCGTTCTGCAAACGTCCGGAGGTTCTTGCCGAGGCCCTGGACAGACTGGGCAAGATGAGCGCGTGAGAGTCGCAGCGATCCAACACGACATCGTCTGGCAAGACGCCGCAGCCACCCGCAAGCACGTCGAGCCGATGATCGAGCAGGCGGCGTCTTCCGGTGCGCGGCTGATCGTGCTGTCTGAGATGTTCGCGACCGGCTTCTCGATGGAACCCGAGCGAATCGCCGAGGACCCAGGCGGGGAGACCGAGCAGTTCCTGATCAGCCAGGCTCGCCGGCATAACGCGTGGCTGGTGGGTTCGATCGCACAGTTCAGTGGCGAGCAGACGCCCGAGGGAACCCCACGGGCGGTGAACGTGGCGGTACTGGCCGGCCCGAACGGGCAGCTGCACCGTTACCGCAAGATCCATCCGTTCAGCTATGCCCGCGAGCACGAGCATTACGACGCCGGGACCGGATTCCTCAACGTCGACCTCGATGGCCTGCGGGTGACCGTGTTCATCTGCTACGACCTGCGCTTCGCCGATGAATTCTGGCAGTGCGCCGAAGGTACCGACCTCTATGTTGTACCGGCCAACTGGCCTGAACCGCGTCGTGAGCACTGGAGAGCCCTGCTTCGCGCCAGGGCAATCGAGAACCAGGCCTACGTGATCGGCTGCAATCGGGTAGGACGGGCCGGCACGCTGAATCACCTTGGTGACTCGGTGATCCTCGACCCGCTGGGGCGCGCGCTGTCCGAGGCGAGTGTCGGTGAGACGGTGCTCGTGGCCGACGTCGACCGCGCCGAGGTGGCTCGGGTTCGCGAGAGGTTCCCGTTCCTGCAAGACCGCCGTTGAGGTACCCGCGAATCCTGCGGGTGGCAGATCTGGTCCGGGTGCCGGAAACGGTCGCGCGATCGGGTGTCGGCCGGCTGCCGCGGGGTGTCGTCGTGGCGACCGCCGAGCTGGCATCGGGCACGCTGGTGACCCTGGAATTACGGCGCGGGTGGTGGGACCGGCGGCCCAGACGGCAGGCGCTGGCCGGCCTGCAGGAGTTGATGGACCGCGTCCGGATCCTCGAACGGACGGTGGTAGTAGCTGCCGCGATCCGCCGCGATCATCAGGTGCTCATTGCCCAACGCAGCCACCCTGCTGAACTTGCCGGGCGCTGGGAATTCCCGGGCGGCAAGGTCGAGAAGGGCGAGACACTGCCGCATGCCCTGATACGCGAATGCCGTGAGGAGTTGGGCGTGCGGATCACCGTGGGCGCGGAACTGGCGCGCGAGTTGCTGCCCGACGGCGCCGAGCTGGTGCTCTTCGGTTGCGAGCTGGACGCAGGTGCCCAACCGCTGCCGCTCGAACATCTACAGCTGCGATGGGTAGGCGCCGAGCAACTAGGCAATCTGCCAATCCTTCAGACAAACCGGCGATTCTTGCCGGACGTGACACGTTGGTTGTAGACGTCGGCTAAAGTGCCCGGACATGCAACGTTGCACAGCTCGCTGTGATGCTTGCCTCGCCGGGCGATCCCCGTCGAGACCGGACGTCACATGCTGAAATTCCTGGCCCGCCGGTTTATCAACTACCTCGTCTTGGTATTCATAGCGACCAGCCTTGCCTACATTCTGGCTTCGGTCACCTTTCATCCGGAGAACCGCTACACGGGTCGCAACCCGCCGATCCCGGCCGCGACGATCAAACAAACCCTGGAAGAACGTAACGCCGATCCAGGCACGCCCGTTCTGGTCCGCTACGGCCGTTGGGTCAAGGGTGTCGCGCACGGCGACTTCGGCAAGCTGATCGTCGGAGACGAACAAGTCACCACCGAGATGAAGCGCCGGGTCGGGGTGAGCCTGCGGCTGCTGTTGATCGGCACGACGCTGGGCGCGGTGTTCGGCGTGCTGATCGGGGTGATCGGCGCGGTGCGACAACGAAGGCCGGCCGACGTGGTCGGCACGGTCGGTTCGTACGTGCTCCTGGCGACACCTACGGTGGTCATCATCATCGTGGTGCAGACGGTCTTCCTCTGGATCAACCACCGGACCGGGACGACGACCTTTCCCCTGGTAAAGGAGTACAACTCCAACCTCAGTGGCTGGGATTTCTGGTGGGACCGGTTCAAGCGACTTGTACCGCCAACCGTCGTCCTGACGCTCTTCGGCGCGTCATTCTTCAGCCGTTACCAGCGCAGCGCGATGCTGGACGTGCTCGGCAGCGACTTCCTGCGGACGGCGAGGGCTAAAGGCCTCACCCGCCAGCAGGCCTTGTTCAAGCACGGCGTGCGCACCGCGCTGATCCCGATGATGACGTTCTTCGCCTACAGCTTCGGATTGTTGCTCACCGGTGCCGTGTTCACCGAAACCCTGTTCAGCTGGGACGGGATGGGCAAGTTCCTCATCGAGTCGATCCAGAATCGCGACACCAACGCAACCGCCGCGGTAACGTGCTTCGCCGCTGTCCTTGTCCTGCTGTCCGGCATGCTGTCCGACGTGCTCTATGCCGCATTGGATCCACGCGTCCGGTCGTCCAGATAGGGGTTGGCGATGTCTACACCACAAGAGATCTTCGAGCTTCCGCCGGCCTCCGTCGAGACCCCCGATGTGGTCGGAGCCGGCGGCGGCCAGGCCCCCGAGGCGCTCTCGCGCGGCCGGCTCATCCTGCGGCGGTTCCTGCGGCGCAAGTCCGGCGTGATCGGGGTCTGCGTGCTTGTGGCGATCTTCGCGCTGGCCTTCATCGGGCCGCACCTGACCCACTGGAAGTACGACGACTTCGACCAGTCCAACATCCTCGCCGGCCCCAGCGGCGATCACTTCTTCGGGGTGGACGAAGTCGGCCGCGACGTCTATGCCCGCACCCTGCGAGGACTGCAAAAGTCCCTGTTCATAGGCCTTTTCTCTGCCATCATCACGACAGCCATCGCGGCTGTGGCCGGATCGCTGGCCGGGTACTTCGGCAGGTTCATCGACACCACGATCGTCTGGATCATCGACCTGCTGCTGGTGCTGCCCAGCTTCCTGATCCTGGCCATCTTGAGCCCGCTGCTGGGCGGAAAGACCTGGTGGTGGCTGGTCATCCTGCTCGCTATCTTCAGCTGGATGATCACCGCGCGAGTGATCCGCGGCATGACGCTGAGCCTGCGCGAGCGCGAGTACGTGAGTGCGGCGCGGTTCATGGGCGTTCCGCCGCTGACGATCATCCGGCGGCACCTGCTGCCCAACATGGCATCCATCCTGATCGTCGATGTCACCATCAACGTCGGAGTGACGGTGCTTGCCGAAACCGGCTTGAGCTTCTTCGGCTTCGGTGTCCAACCGCCGGACGTGTCCCTCGGTTCGGTGTTGGGCAGTGCCCAAGGCCTGGCCACGACCTATCCGCATGTCTTCCTATTCGGTGGCGGTCTGCTGATCGCGCTGGTGCTCTCGGTCAGCGTTATCGGTGATGCGTTGCGCGATGCCATCGACCCCTCATCAGGATCGAGCAAACTGTGACCACCGTTGAGCCGACACCGCTGCTGCAGGTCAGCGACCTCACCGTCTCCTTCCGCAGTGAGTCGGGAGCGGTCAATGCGGTACGTGGCGTCTCCTACACCGTCCAGGCCGGCGAAACGCTCGCCATCGTCGGTGAGTCCGGATCGGGCAAGTCAGTGAGCTCGCTCGCCGTGATGGGCCTCTTGCCGGCCAGCGCTACGGTCACCGGCCTGATCCGGTTCAAGGGGCAGGATCTGCTCTCGCTCAACGACAAGAGACTGTCGAAGCTTCGCGGCTCGGGGATCTCGATGGTGTTCCAGGATCCGCTTTCGGCGCTGACGCCGGTGTACACGATCGGCGATCAGATTGCCGAGGCGGTGCGGATCCATCAGCACGTCACGAAGGCGCAAGCCGCCGAGCGTGCGGTCGAACTGCTGGACGTGGTCGGCATCCCGAATCCGAAATTGCGGGCAGCGGCCTTTCCGCACGAGTTCTCAGGCGGCATGCGCCAGCGCGCGATGATCGCCATGGCGATCGCGAACGACCCTGACCTGATCATCGCCGACGAACCCACCACGGCGCTGGATGTCACGATCCAGGCCCAGATACTCGAAGTTCTGAAGAAGGCCAAGGAAGTCACCAACGCGGCGACGGTGCTGATCACCCATGATCTCGGCGTGGTAGCCGGTTTCGCCGATCGCGTCATGGTGATGTACGCCGGTAAGGCGGTCGAGGCGGCAACGGTCGACGACATCTTCTACGCGCCGAGAATGCCTTACACAATGGGACTTCTGGGCTCCATCCCGAGGATGGACGTCGAGGAGAAGCAGCCGCTGATACCGATCGAGGGGACGCCGCCGTCGCTGCTGAACCTGCCGGCGGGTTGTCCGTTCGCGCCGCGCTGCCCGATCGTCGTAGAACAGTGCCGGACGATAGAGCCGAGTCTGGATCCGACCGATCGCAGCGAGCATTTCGCCGCCTGCCATCGCAGCCTGGAGATCGGGCAGCGCAATTGGAAGCCAGCTGACGTCTACGCCCGTCCGGTGATACCGCAGGACGCCATAGCCGCGATCCCGCGTGAAGACCGTCCGGTCGTGCTGGAACTGGAGGACCTGCATCGCAGCTTTCCTATCCGCAAAGGCACTGTTATTCGCCGGACGGTAGGTGCGGTCCGTGCCGTCGACGGGGTATCCCTGGAGGTCCGGGAGGGTGAAACCCTCGGCTTGGTAGGGGAATCCGGATGCGGCAAGACGACCACGATCATGGAGATCATGAACCTGCTCAAGCCGGAGCAGGGCCGAATCGTGGTGCTCGGCAATGACACGAACGGGTTGAGTGCGGATTCCCGGCGAAGGATGCGGCGGGATATCTCCATCGTATTCCAGGATCCGATGGCGTCCCTGGACCCGCGCATGCCGATCGGCGATATTCTCGCAGAACCGATGTGGGTGCAGAAGTACTCCAACGCGAAGATCCGCGAGCGCACGGGCGAACTGCTGAAGATGGTCGGCCTCAGCCCCGAACACGCCAGCCGGTATCCGGCCGAATTCTCCGGTGGACAGCGGCAACGGATCGGCATCGCGCGGGCCCTGGCGCTGGACCCCAAGCTCGTCGTGCTCGACGAGCCGGTATCGGCGCTGGATGTCTCGATCCAGGCCGGCGTCATCAACCTGCTGGACGAGCTGAAGGCCCGGATGGGCCTGAGCTATCTCTTCGTCGCGCACGATCTGTCAGTCGTGCGTCACATCGCCGATCGCGTCGCCGTCATGTACCTGGGGCGAGTCGTGGAAGTGGGCACCTCGAAGGACATCTTCGACCGTCCTTCGCATCCCTACACCCAGGCGCTGCTGTCGGCGATTCCGCTCCCGGACCCCGAAAAGGAGCGCAGCCGCGAGCGGATCCTGCTGCGAGGCGACTTGCCGAGCCCGTCGGATATTCCGAGTGGTTGCCGTTTCTCCTCGCGCTGCTTCGTCTTCGCCGAACAGCTCGACGCCGAGCAGCGCAACAAGTGCAAGGAGCAGGATCCCGGTCTGTACCCGATGGCTGACGGCCATCACGCGGCGTGCCATTTCGCGACGGTGCGCGAAGTCGTCTAACAGCTCGGTTCAACGCTGTGCCGGTCGAGGGTCCGGTGCAGAACGCCCGACAGCGGGCACCGGCGCATTGTGTGTCCGCAGCATTTCCTGGGAGCCGGCAAAGGGCCGGTTTGGCGTCGGCTTGGTTCCGATTCAGCAACGGCCCTGGCTCTTGGCCCCCTAGATGCGTAGCAATTAACCGGAACTGCGACAAACTTCGCTAGTTCCAACCCGACATTCCTGAGGAGGAAGAGTGAGGCTGTACGGCAAGGTGGGGCTCGCGGCTATCGTCGCGGCGTCTCTCGCCCTGAGCGCCTGCGGCAGTTCGAAGAACTCGAACGGCTCCGGCAAGTCCAACGGCGACAAGAGTCAGGCATCGGCGAACCTGAACGATACCAATCCGCTCCCGTACGACCAGGTTGCCTCTGGTGGCACGCTGCGC
>JAVEES010000112.1 GCA_030840285.1 Pseudonocardiales bacterium | reverse complement strand
GCAACCCGAGCCACCGGCGACCCGAGCCAGCCCGACGGCTCGATGCGGCGCCCGTCCTAGCTAGTGCTCCACTCGGCGCGGACTTCATCAGCTGGATTCCCAACGGCAGCCGGTCAGCTCGCGATGTCGTCGCGTTCGATCACGAATGCCTTGTCGAGACCGGTCAGGTCGAACAGCTTGGAAACGGCAGGGCTGGGATTGAGCATGATAACCGCGCAGCCGAGTGACGCCGCGTTGTTGGTGAGAGCGACGAGGACGCCTAGCCCGCTGGAGTCGACGAAGCTCACCTCCCGCAGGTCGATCACCAGCTGGCTGCCGGGGTCCAGCGCTGTCAAGAGCTCGGTGCCGCGGGTGAGCACGATTGTTCGGGTCTCCAGGTCGAGTTCACCGCGCGGGATCAAGGCGCTGCGACCACCGGCAGCAGAGTGTTCGACTTCCAGATTCATGCCGTCTCCAAATGGTGATGCGGGGAGCGAGGTGAACCATATCGCCTGGTCAGGTGACGCCAGATGCCTCCTCGACTTACGAACCAGAGAGGTTCTCCACGGACGCAGTCCGCTCGTCCATACTCTGAGTATGCGAGAAAGAGCGGTTGAGGGATGAGCGGACCAGCTCTGGCTCGCGGCGGAACTTCGGTCACCATCGACAGGCACGCGGCCAGGGATGTCCGGGGAAGTAAGCGGCTGTCCAGCGGTCTTCGCAGCAGTGCACCGTGGATCGCTCTGGTCGTGGTCTTCGGTCTGCTGGTGACGGTGGCCGCCTCCTTGGCGGCCTGGCGGCTGGACCGCAATACCGAGCACCGATTGCTGCAAGTTCAATCCCGGCAGGCCGCCAGCGTGGTGTCGTCGGCGATCATCGGGATCGAAAGCCCCCTGAAGACCGCCGTTGCCATCGGTTCAGCGACTCATGGCAATGCCGCGACCTTCACTACTTACATGTCGTCCTACGTCGGGCCGGCGAAGCTGTTCGTCTCGGCGTCCCTGTGGCAAGTCGATGCGGCCGGGGGGAAAGAGTTGGCCGCCGCTGGAGCCAAACCGACGCTAGATCCCAGCTCGGCTACGGCGCGCACCATGCGAGCGCTGGCCGAGAGCAGTACCACTTTCGTGGTGCAGAGCGTTGCCGCCGGTGACCACAAGAGCGTCGCCTACGCGATAGGCGCCCATCCGCTAGCGGGTTACGTCGTCCTCGCAGAGCGCGCCATTCCTGCCAACCGCAGGGTCGCGGTAGAAAGCACCTCGGCATTTTCGGACCTGCACTTCGCGACCTACTTGGGAAAGTCCACCGCCACGCCAGATATGCAGACCACCGATGTGCCGATCGGCCAGCTGCCGTTGCATGGAGACGTCGTCATAGAGACGATCCCGTTCGGCAACACGTTTCTGACTCTGGCGACGTCGCCGAGCGGGCACCTCGGTGGTGCACTAGGTGCCGAGCTGCCGTGGATTCTGCTGCTGGGCGGCGGCATTCTCACACTTCTCACCGCGGTCATCACCGGTGAACTCGTGCGGCGCCGCATGAACGCCGAAGCCGATGCCCGGACCATCACTGCCTTGTACGACACACTCGACGGGTTGTTCGCCGAACAGCGCACGATCTCCGAAACACTGCAGCGAGCGCTGCTGCCGCAACGCAATCCGGTTATTCCTGATCTCGAGATCGCCGCCCGATACGTAGCTGGAGCACAGGGAGTCGAGGTCGGCGGCGACTGGTACAGCCTCATCCGCCTCGACGAGCAGCGGTTCGCCTTCGTGGTCGGCGACGTGTCCGGCCGCGGGGTCGAGGCGGCGGCCCTGATGGCACGAATCCGCTTTACGTTGCGTGCCTATCTCATCGAGGGCCACCCTCCCGAAGTCGCGCTCGGGTTGTGCTCACGACAGGTGAACGTTCTCGAAGATGGCCACATCGCAACGGCACTCGTCGGCGTCTGTGACCTCGCGACCGGCACGATCACCGTGGCGAGCGCGGGCCATCTCAACCCACTGCTCGCCGGTCGCGGCACCACCCGCTTCATTCCCACCGTGGTCGGCTTTCCCCTAGGAGTGGGTGTCAGTTCCTATGAACCCGTCCAGACCACCATCGAGGAGGGCGAGACCCTGATCGCTTACACCGATGGCCTGGTCGAACGGCGAGGGGAAAGCATCACCGTCGGACTTCAGCGCCTAGCGGACGCCGTGTCACCGGACGGCCCTCTCGATGAGGTTCTCAGTAGACTGCTGACGTCCCTCGATGGGAACAGCTCCGACGACGACATCGCGATTCTTGCCTTCAGACGTTCTCCTACCGCCTCCGACAAGTTGCGGCATAGTGATCAGCCGGTGGGCCAAGCTCGATCGGCCCCGGGCTGACGCGGCCCGAACTGAGGCTTAGTTGTCAACATGGCAGGGGATCTGACGATGGAATCTTGGGCAAGTGCGATAAGCACGATCACCCTTTTCGTGGAAGACCTACCAACCGCGAAGGAGTTCTATCGGGACGTATTTCAGCTTCCCGTTCACTTCGAGGATCCCGATAGCGTCGTGTTTCAGATCGGGTCGACGCTCGTCAATCTGCTTGCCTCCGCCGAGGCCACTGAGCTCGTCGCCCCGGCCACCCCCGGCGGTCCTGGCTCGGGCCCTCGCTCGGTGATGACCGTAGGCGTCAGCGATGTGGACGCGGTCGCGGCGGAACTCCTCGCCCACGGAGCAGCGTTGCTCAATGGTCCGATGGACCGGCCCTGGGGCGTCCGCACCGCGAGTTTCCGCGACCCCGCCGGCCATATCTGGGAGATCGCCGCGGTGCGCTGAGCGGCCGATGCGTCAGGCCTCGACGTAGGCCGTGCTGCGGTTGCGTCCGCCGCTCTTGGCCGCGTAGAGCGCTTCATCAGCGCGGCTCATCAGCTCGGCCACCATTTCGGCAGTGTCCCAGGTGGCAAAGCCGATACTGCAGGTCTGCCCGTCCGGCATCGCGGCATGGACGCGTGCCAGCACCAGCCGCGCTTCGGTAAGGGAGCAGTCGGGCAGCGCGATGGTGAACTCTTCCCCGCCCCAGCGAGCCACCACATCCCCACCTCGCAGCCCGCGACGGGTATTGGTGGCAAATGCCCGCAGCAGGTTATCTCCGGCGAGGTGCCCGTGGGTGTCGTTGTACGCCTTGAAGTGATCGACGTCCGCGATCGCGATCGTCAGCGGCGTGCCCCGTCGGCGCGCATCCTCGAGCAGCCGTCTCATGCTGTCCTCCCAGCCGCGCCGGTTCGGCAGTCCGGTCAGGGTGTCGGTGACGGCACGCCGCTTGAGTTCGGCCATCAACGCGTCCTGCTCCAGGGCGATGCCGGTTTCGTCCGCGAGCAGTTTGAGCGCGCGGCCGGGGGCGGGCCGGATTCCCTCCACGCGATGGTCCCAGCCGACCACCAGCACTCCGGTGACCCGCTCACGCGACTGGACGGGCAGAAGATGCACAGAGCGCGCGGCTGTCAGCCGCAGCATGCCCGGCTTCACCAGCGGATTCTGGTCCGGGTCGGCGATGAACAGCGCCTCGCCGCTCTGAACCACCGTCACGGCGGCCGACGTCGCGGACAGCGGGATTCGGGCACTCACCAGCGCGTCGTTGGTAGAGGCCGTCACGACGAGGTTACCGCTGGCGTCCAGCTCGGCTAACGAGGCGTGGGTGGCTCCGGCGAGTTCACACGCGGCGTCGACGATCAGAGCGCGGGCGTCCGCGCCGCGCTGGATGCGGCGAGTGACCTCAGCCAGTGCGGACAGGTTGGCCTCGGAATCCGCTATCGCCTGCTCGGCTCGCTTTCGCTCCGTGACGTCCTGGATGTGCGCGAGCGTCCACGTCTCACCATTCGGGCCCGGTGTGTGCCTCGCGGTCAGCCATGCCCAACAGACCCGACCATCCGGGCGGAGGTAGCGCTTCTCGACCCGCACCACACCGGTTGGCGCTTCGGTGATGAGGCCATATGCACGGCTGTGGGCGGCCTTGTCGTCCGGGTGGGTGAACTCGACGGCGCTGCGGCCGAGAACCTCCGCCAAGGGGCGCCCGAAGAGCTCGCACAGTGCGGGGTTCGCCGCGACGAGCAGGCCGTGCTCGTCGGACAGTCCGATCCCGACCGGGGAGTCATCGAACAGGCCGTGATAGCGCTGCTCCGATTCGGCCCGCGCCCGGTGCGCGGCCTGCTCGGACAGGATTCCGGCAGCCAGCACGTCACGCGCCTGCCGCAATCCATGTTCCCTGCGCGTCCGTGCGACGTGTAGCGCGGCGCTCAGCCCGACCGCGGCCGCCAGTTGCAGGCCAACGCGGGCGACGTCGGCTGTCTCGAGGCCCGGGCCGGGAAGCCGTACTGCAGCGACGCCCGCCCAGGCTGCGCAGCCCACGGTGATGAGCACCATTGCGGCCCGGCGGGATGCGATCCCGGCGCCGATGGCGACAATGGCCAGCATCAGCGTCGTGGTCTGGCCCTGGCGACCGGTGACCGCGAAATGCACGATGCTGGTCATGATCGGCACCGAAGCCACCGCGGCCACCCAGCGAGGTGCAACCGGATTGGAGCTCCGGCGGATCAGCCAGCCGGCATTAGCCAGGCCGATACTGCTCACGCCGCACAGTGTCGCCATGACCAGCGCGGCCCGGCCCGACAGCATCCACAGAGTGAGCCAGAGCTCCACCAGGTAGAGGGCAGCCAGACTGAAAGCAATCAAGGCCAGGACGCTTTGAGGTTCGCCCTCCACTCGCTTGGCGCCAAGGACCGGCACCGCCGCACCCGAGCCCAAGGCTTCAGCAGCTTGGCCCATGCTTGCCATCCGTCCCTCGTCGCCTCCCGAACTCCGCATTGCCGCAGAGCTCCCGACTTTCCATCGACCGAAACCGCCGGGACATAAGCCGACATTTGCCTTCTCGCGAGCCGGATGAGCAAGCCGGAAATCGGCGGCGACCGTCGACGCTTCATCGCCGCCATACCGATGATAAAACGGTGTAAAGGCCGCTGCCGTTACAAATCTGTAATCAAGCGTAAAGCGTCGGCAACAGGGCACCCATAGCGTTCGCCCGGTCAATAATTTGACGTTGTTAAAAATTCGTTTGGCCTTTCCAAACAAGGAGGTTCTATGTCAAGCCGTCCCTCGCGGCGCCACGTACTTGTCGGTGGCGCTCTCGGAGTCGGAGCGGGAGCGCTGGCAAGCGTGGCCGGCCCGATGAGCCAGGCTGTCGCCGCCCCGGAGTCGCTCTCGACCGCTCAGGCCCGCCCTCGGCCGGTGGCACCGGTCAACCAGGCGATCGCTGACCAGATGCCGCTGTCCTACAAGGTCCAGCCACAGCAAGTCGTTGGCGTGGATGTGGAGAAGGAAATCGGCATCTACACGGTGGCCGACATCGAGGACAAGCGAGCGCGGCTCATCGACTACATCTGGAAGGGCGCCGGCCTGCCCACCACGTTGCCCAAGGCCCAGCGTGGCGTCGCGCTGCCGCCCGAGATCGCCACCGTGACCGGCGTGCGGCAGGTCACCAAGCTCACCATCCCATTGCGCTACGGCGTCAACGCGACTCAATACCTTCTAGAGCCTCAGCGTGAGAGCAACCACCGGCTCAGCATCTATCACACCGGCCACGGTGAAGATCCCGTCATCCGGGTCCGAACCGTGCAGGCATTGCTGGACCGCGGTTACGCGGTCCTCTGCTCCGATATGCCTTTCGTCGGCTGGAATGTTCAGCAGATCCAGGATCCGAACGACCCGAACAAATATGTCGACATCGGTACGGGTACCAAGGCACACAACAGGTTCACTGCCTACGAGACCTCGTCCTTCTCGGCGATGACGTTCTTCCTCGAGCCGCTGGCAGTAGGCATCAACTACGCCAAGAAGGTCCTGTCCCCACAGTCGGTCGCCATCGTCGGACTGTCGGGCGGTGGCTGGATCACCACGGCGTTCGCGGCCATCGACACCAGGGTCACGCGCAGCTACCCGACGGCCGGCTCGTTCCCCTTCTACCTGCGTCCCGGACCGCCGATCGACTCGACCGGTGACTGGGAACAGGGCGGCATCGGGGGTGCGACCGTGCCGGGCTTCTACGCGATCGTCAGCTTCGGTGACCTCTACGTGATGGGCGCGGTCGGGCCGCGTCGCGGGCAGCTACAGATCCTCAACCGGTTCGACGCCTGCTGCTTCGCCGGAGTCGGTGCCCGCAGCTACGCACCGGTGGTCAGCCACCGGGTCGCCTTGATCGGGCAGGGCCACTGGGATCTTCAGGAGGACGCCACCCACAACAAGCACCAGGTATCCCCGTACGCCCTCGAAGTCATCCTGTGGGACCTCGAGACCAACCCGCCGGACTAAGCCTGGCAGCAGGATGAGCCCTTCCGTGGTCCGAGGCCGGGCCACGGAAGGGAATCCGAGGAGAGGGGACGGCATGCTTCAACTGGTCGCAGCGCTCCAATCCGGCTGGCTCGCCGCGGTGCTGATCGCGGCAGCCGCTACGAAACTGCTCGATCGCCACGCGGCCGAGAGCGTCAGGGCGACCGCGCTGACACCTGTGCTGGGCCCGCGGCGCGCGCTGCCCGCCTACCGGATGCTCGGCATTCTGGAATTGCTGGTCGGTACGTTGCTGCTGACTTCTCTGGCACGCACCGCGAGCGCGATCGCCGCGACCGTTCTGGCGATGGGATTTATCGGCTATCTGACCTACGCCCGCCGCCGTGCACCGGAATCCGGCTGCGGTTGCTTGCACAGTCGCGGCGGTCCGACGCCGGTATCGTGGCGTAGTTTCGCCCGCGCCGGCCTGATGCTTGTCGCCGGGTTCCTTGCTATCCGGTCAGTCCGGGCGGCTGACTACTGGCTCGATGTGCTGCTCGCCCGTCCGTTCGCGGCGGCGGCCGTGCTGATCGCCGAGACGCTGGCCCTCGTCGTGCTCTCGCCGGAGCTCCGCGGGATTCGCGGATCTCTGCCAAGGCGCCACGTCGGGCCCAGGTTGCCCAGGCCACTTCTCGCAGGATCCGGTCTGACGGTGCGCTCCAGCATCCGGCAACTCCACGAGAGTCCGGCCTATCACCAGGTTGCGGGGCTACTCGATGCCGACATCGTGGACTCCTGGCGCGACGAGTCGTGGCAGATCCTTTGCTATGACGCCCGCTACGAGGGCCGGCCCGCCACCGCCGCCTTCGCCGTCCCGCTGCGGCGCTATGACCCCCGCACCGTCCGGGTGACGCTGGTCGATGAATTCTCCGGCGACATACTGTTCTCCGGCGACGTACTGCGCCGGGCCGCATCGGCATCGACGCGCTGAACCCCGAGCGTGACGCCCTGAGCCACGATCGAATGGATGCGGCCCCGCACCACGCCTCGGGGGATGGCATGCGGTGCGGGGCCGCGTCTAGAGGCCGCGAATCCTCAGCGGCGCTGCGTGTGCAGTTGTGGTGCTGGCTCAGCGCTCCGATCGCGCGGTTGACCGTTTGCGAGTCGGCTGACTTCCATCATCGCCGCCAGCGCGGCCGGAACCAGGGGAGATGTACCCGTAGCGGTACCTGAACCGCCCTCCATGACGGCACAGGTACCTAGACAGGTATGAATCCCGATGCCTGATGGCGTGGACGAATGGTCTTATGGTGCGGCCCGGACCGTCGCACAGGAGGCCGCTGAGCCGATGAGTTCTCATCCGTCTACCCACGCAATGCAGGTTGGCCAACGCCTCCGCACGGATCGTCCGGGCGCGTGTCCGGACGGTTCGGTGGTGCTGGATTCGCTCAACCGTGCCTGGCAGGTGGACTTCGGGGATCGCTGGTCAGAGGCCGGTGGTGAGCAGGAGTACACGCTCGCCGAACTGCATCGCGTCGCGGGTGAGCTCGTGATCGCCTATGTGCCCGCAGCGAAAGCTGGAGCGCACGGCTTCGGGGCGGTCCAATGATGAACGAGCTGCTCACATTGTGGCGAATTCTCAGCTACGGCCTCGGACGACGACGCAGGGTGGCAACCGCCTCGCTCCATACATTTCTTAACAAACGATTGACAACACGTGCCGTAGCCGTCACGGTAGGAGCGTTCCCGGACACGGGCACACGGGGTGAGCATTGATCCGCCGGGGCCAGCTGGTCGCCGCACCCGGCGGGGAGCAGAGGCGAAACCGGCAACCCGTCAGTCAGAACCGACAGGGAGTCTTGCCGATGCCCAAGTACACAGGTGCCCACCGGGCGCCGCGCCGCCTCGCTCTGCCGCGGAGGTCTGCTGGCCCCGGCCCGCGCGCCCGTGCCGTGCTCGCCGTGCTCCTCGTGGTCGCCGGCGTCACCTTGCTCGGCGGCTCGCCGAGTGTGGCTCGTAGCGCGTCCTGACGCCCGCGGAGTGTTTCCGGCGGCGCGTCCTAACGCCCACAGAGTGTCTCCCGAGCGGAGGGTCAGCCGGTCCGTTCGAGGATGACCACCGGGATCGTCCGGCTGGTCATCTGCTCGTATTCGGCGAACCCGGGGAAGCGCCGCTTCTGCTCGGACCAGATCCGGTTGCGTTGCTCGGGGTCCGCCACTCTCGCGTGCACCGAATAGCTTTCGGGTCCGATCTCGATCTTCGCATCCGGATGAGCGAGAAGATTGTGGAACCACGCGGGATTGGTATCGGCACCCGCCTTGGAAGCGAAGACCGCCAGGCCGCCATCCGTCTCCTGGTACATCACCGGGTGTACGCGTTCCTCGCCGGTTTTCGCTCCGTAAGTGTGCAGCAGCAGGATCGGGGCGCCCTCGAACTGGCCACCCACCTTGCCCCCGTTCGCTCGGAACTCATCGATGACGGCGGCATTCCAGTCGGTCATGTCTGCTCCCTGTACAGCGTTTGCCGCCGTGGACCGGCGGCTGGTGGAACCACACCTCTAGGCAGCGTACTAACGTCGGAGCATGACCGAACACCCCGACGAGGAACGTATCAACGAGCGGGCGCACGACTTGAACCCCGAGGAGCGTGCTGCTGGAAGCGACGATCCGCACCGTCAGGCTGAGGTAATCCTCGAGGACTCGGACGAGAGAACCGAGCACCCGGAGGAGACCAAGCGCGCCTCTACCCAGACGCCTGACTGAGCCGTGGAATCCCGTACCGCCCGGACCTCCCGGGTCGAACTCACGATGCGACCCGCGCGACTTGACGATCCTGATGCCCGGCGGTTGATCGCGGCTGTGCAGGCCGAATACACCGTGCTGTACGGCAACGCCGATCATGCGCCGATCGATGTCTCGGAATTCACCGATCCACGCGGCGTGTTTCTCATCGGCTATGTCGACGGGATTGCGGCCGCCATGGGTGGCTGGCGACGCCACGGTGACGAGCATCCCGATACTGCCTGGGCGGGCAGCCGAGCCGAACTCAAGCGAATGTATGTGGCACCGCCGTTTCGGGCACAGGGCTATTCGCGCACCGTCCTCACCGAACTCGAGCTGAGCGCGCGACGGGCAGGTGTCGGTTGGATGCTGTTGGAAACCGGCTACATGCAGCCCGGGGCGATCGCGCTGTATCGCTCCTGCGGCTATGACGACGTCCCCGCTTTCGGCCACTATGCCGACACCGAGTTGTCCGTGCACCTCGGACGGCCGCTGTCCGATGACGCTCCGCCACGCCCTCCGGTCAGCTCTCCGACGCCGAGTTGATCATTCGCTCAGCAAGCGCAGGACGGCCCGCTCAAGGCTTGCCTGCCGCCGCGGGTCGCCGTCCGGCAGCCGGTCGATCCGGGTGAGCGCTCGGGCGATCGTCCTGCCGTCGGAATACAGATCGATGATCCGCCCGTCCACGTAGGACGCGCGGGCGACCGTCGGGGTGTTGCCCAG
>JAVEES010000095.1 GCA_030840285.1 Pseudonocardiales bacterium | reverse complement strand
GATCGGTCATCGATGCGAACAGCACGTTCGCGGCTGACTGCGGCAACCACAGGGCGGCCTTCGTCATGACCGAGCCGGCGGCATAGATCGCCGCGGATTGCTTGTCCAGCACGTGACTTGCCAGCAGCAGGTCGGCGACGCTCAGCAGCAGCAAGACTCCGTAGGCATGCGCGGCCACAGCTGATTCGCTGAGCAGCGAGCCCGATTCGGCTGCCAGCGACGATGGCGCGGAGGGCTCGGTATCGGGCGTGCGGGGCAGCTTGACCAGGCACACCAGCGCGGTCACCGTCACGCCCAGGGCGAGCGCCGTGAGGGTCGCGGTAGCAGTGCCGCCGATCAACAATCCCAGCAGTGCAGCGCCGGCCCGGCCCAGCATGCCGGCGAAGGTGGTCAGCGCGAGCGGCACGAATGCCTGCCTGCCCTGCCAAACACCCTGGCACAGCCCTTGCAGCGCGATTCCTGGCACCGCGGCGGCGACCAGCAACGGCGCTGTTACGCCCTGCAGGTGCAGGAAGGAGGCCTCGATGGGAGCCAGCAGAGCGAAGATCAGCCCTATGGCGACGGCCAGTACAGCGCTGACCCGGACCAGGTCGTGAGTGTTGCCGGTTGCCACCCGGCGAGCAATCACCGCCTGCAACGCGAACGCCGGTACCGACCCCACCAGCAGGACGTTGATCAGGCTGACCAGCGCGGAATATTCTTCGGCGGCCAGCACGCGGGCGGCCGAGAGCAGCAGCGCGTAGGCGAACAGATTGCCCAGGATCGAGGCCGCCGTGACCCCGGCAAAACCACGAGCGAGTTCTGCGGGGGTTCGCTGATCCAGCGGTTCTGACACCCGGTTTGCGCCTTCCTCCCAACGTCCGGCGGCTATTGTCTGCCCGTCCGGTCTTGGTGACGAGGCTAGATGGTTCGCGCCGGCCACCGGCGCGGGACCGCGACCAGTGACGAAGGGACGGTCGATGCGCCGGCTGGCTGGGCGGGTCCGGGCGGCCGACCTCTGGACCGTCGCGCTCGCCCTGACCTTGCTGTGGCCGCTGCGTCGCGCGGGTTACCCGCTGGGACGCGACCTGGTCTTCACACCCCGCCAGCCGTTGTCAGCCGCTTCGCTCGGTCTCGGGTCGGCGAGCCCGCGGGCGGTACCGCTGGATGCGATCGTCGCGCTGGCCAGCAAGGCTCTTGACGGCGCGGTGATCGGCAGGCTCGCGCTGTTGCTGCCGCTGGTCGCGGCCGGCTGCGCCGCCTGGCGGGTGAGCCGGCCGACAACCACGGCGGGCGCGCTGGCGGCGGCGGCGTTCGCGGTCTGGAACCCGTTCGTCATCGAACGCCTGGCGCTCGGCCAGTGGGCGCTGCTGTGGGCCTACGGGGCGCTGGGCTGGTTGTGGCTGGCCGCGATCCGGATTCGGCGGGACTTCGGATCGCGGCTGGCCTGGTGTGCGGCGGTGCTGGCACTGGCGGCCTGCTCGATCACGCCGACCGGGGGCCTCGTCGGCGCAGCCGTGTTCTGCGTTGCCGCCGTGGATCGAGTGGGCCGGCGGCTTGCGGCTGTTCTCGCGGTCGTCCTCGTCCTGCAGCTGCCCTGGCTGGTGCCGGCGCTGAGCGCACCGGCCGGCGCGACCAGTGACCCGTCGGCGGTTGCGGCGTTCGCCTCGCGGTCCGAGCGGGGCGGCGGCGTGCTGCTATCCCTGCTCGGCCTCGGCGGTATCTGGGATTCCGGTTCCACACCCGGCAGCCGAGTCGGCGCACTGGGCTACGTCACCACACTGGTCCTCGCGATCTGCCTGATCATCGGCGGCGCGGAACTGTGGCACCGGCTCGAGCATCGAGATGTGCTGCGCTTGGCCGCGCTGGCTGTGACTGGCTTCGTCCTGGCCGCCGTCACGGCGTTGCCTGGCGGGGCCGCGTTCCTGAGATGGACGGTAGGCACGCTGCCCGGCGCGGGCCTGCTGCGCGACGGGCAGAAGTGGCTTATGCCGTATGTGTTCTTCGCGGTCGTCTGTGTCGGGGCCACCGTCGATCTGCTGGCCCGCAGGCTGGCAACGGTCAAACTGCTCCTCGTCATGGCCGCGATGTTCGGCCCGCTGCTACTGCTGCCCGATGCGCCCGCGACGTTGAAGCCGACGCTGACGCCCATCCACTACCCCGCGGGTTGGTACCGGGCGGCAGCAGCTGTACGGGGCGACGGCGACGTCCTGGCGCTGCCATTCGCCTCGTATCGATCCTTTGCCTGGTTACCGGCGACCAGCGTTATCGATCCGGCTCCGCGATGGCTGTCGCGGCCGGTCGTGGTCGATGATCGGCTGGTGGTCGGCGGGCGGCAGCTCCTCGGGGAGGATCGCCGAGCTGCCGCGATCTCGCGAATCCTGGCCACGGACGCTCGGCGCCCGGCACGGCTGGCCGCCGACCTGGCCGCCGAGGGCATCGGCTGGGTCTGGGTGGAGACGGGCAGCCCTGGCCCGCCGACCCCGGACCTGTCCGGGTTGCGGCTGCAGGTCGGCGGGAGCGGGATCGACCTCTACCGGGTGCCGGACACCGTGCGCAAGTCACCGATCTCGCCCGTCCGGTGGATCACCGTCGTGATCGCTGACCTGCTGGCAGTCGGGCTGGTGCTGACCGCACTCGCCGTTTCAGCCCTCAGCGGCGCCCGCGCTTGTTACACTCGCCGGTAACTTAGGTCCGGTGAAGGAGCGCACGTGGCGAAGTTGATCTCGCTCATTGTTTCGGCGATCGTCGGCGCCGCGCTCGCGGGTCTGGCGGTGGCCGGTGTCGTGTCCTCCACTACCGCGGCCCCGAAGACCAACCCCGCCAGCTCGCAGATCGTCGACTACGGCAACCGCTGAGCATCGGCACCCAGCAGGTGCCGCTCGAACGCCGCCGCTGAGCGTTCCCAGCCGAAGTGCCCGGCTCTCTCGCGAGCCTTCTTACCCATGATGGTGCGTGCCTCGTGGTCATCGAGCAGCAGTCGGGTCTGGACGATGAGGTCGTCCAGGTCGTCGACCAGCACGCCGGTTTCGCCGTCGAGGATCGACTCGGTGACGCCGCCGGCCGAGGAATAAGCCAGCGTCGGCAGGCCATGGGCGGCGGCCTCCATGATGGCGATTCCCCAGCCTTCCTTCACCGACGGGGCGAGCATCAACCAGCTCTCGTCCAGAATCCGGTCCCGCTCGGCGTCCGGGACGTGGCCGTGAAAATTCACCCGGTCCGAGACGCCGAGTTCCTCCGCCGAACGTTGCAGATGCTCGATCCACCACCCGTCGCCGATCACGTCCAGGCTCAGCTCGGCGTAGCTGGGACCCAGGGCGGAAAGAACCCGTAGCGCATGGTCGAACTGCTTGTGGGGGACGATCCGGCCGAGCACGCACAGCCGCGGAGTCGCCGAGCGGCGCCCCAGCATCGAAGGATGCGGAACGTCGATGCCGTTGCAGATGACAGCAACCCGGTCCGGGGCCACGCCCAGCAGGCCGAGATCATGCTTGGTGGACTCGGAGACGGTGATGTAGCGCTGTCGCCGGTACAGGCGTGGCGTCAGGCTTGACTCGACCCACCAGCCGGCGCGCCCGATGCTGCCGGGATAGATGATCTTCCACTGCTCGCGATGCACATGATGTACCAGCACGTTGACCCCGCGGCGCCGTACCAGCGGTGCGCAGAAAGGGATTCCGTTGTGCACGTCGACAATGAGCTCGCTGCGGCGTCCGTCCCGGCTGAGCAGGT
>JAVEES010000067.1 GCA_030840285.1 Pseudonocardiales bacterium | reverse complement strand
CGAGAGAGTTTCCGATGTCGTCAAGTTCGTCGTGATATAGATCGCGCATGCTGACAGCCTAGGCGTAGTGGTAAGCGCCAGCGGTTCGGCGGGTAAATGTCGGGCACACGGCGGGTGAACTGCAGGTGACGACAGGTTTTACGCTCGCTCGCGCCGTTCTTGGCCGATACCGCCGGCCGTACCATCAGGCCGTGATGCTTGTCGTGGCGCTGCTGGGCTTCCTCGCGGGGATGCTTCTGGCGGGCCTAACGATGGCTGCGATGGCTGTGATGCGGCGGCGGGCAGCGCCCGCGCGGTCCGGTCAACCGGCGGTGCGCTCCGATGTGGACTGGCCGGCCGGAGACTCCGCAGCCGAGCGACGCGCACCCGATCTGTCGAGCACACCCGCCGCGGCGCACTCGTTGGCACCGCGGGTGCTTAGCGCGATCGACGTGGGCGTGGTCGTGGTGGATCGCGCTGAAGCGGCGATCTTCGCCAACCGCGCCGCCCGTCAGATTCGGGTCGTCGAGCGAGACCGGCTGACCATGCCCGCCCTGCTCGAACTGGTTCGGTCGGTGACCGATTCGGGTGAGCCGGAATCGCGAACCATGGATCTCGCATCTCCGAAGGTAGGGCCGGAGCTTTTCAGCTACCTGGTCTCAGCGATGCCGCTCGACGACGGCGGCCGGGTTACCACCGTCCTGCTGACTTTCTCCGACATCACCGAGACACGGCGGCTCGAGCGGGTGCGCCGGGACTTCGTGGCCAACGTGTCGCACGAACTCAAGACCCCGGTGGGCGCGTTGACGTTGCTGGCCGAGGCGGTCCAGGAGGCATCGGATGACCCCGAGGCCGTTCAGCGGTTCTCGCGGCGGATGCAGCGCGAGGGTGCTCGGCTCGGGCGGCTGGTGCAGGAACTGATCGAACTCTCCCGGCTGCAGGGAGCCGAGCCGCTGCCCGGGCAACAACTCGTCGCGGTGAGCCAGGTGTTGTCCGAGGCGGTCGATCGCAGCCGCCTGCTTGCCGAGCAGTCCGGTATCACCGTGGTCGTTCGAAGCGAGCCAGGGCTGCAGGCGCGAGGTAACGAGACCCAGCTCGCGACGGCTATTGCGAATCTGGTGGACAACGCCATTGCCTACAGCCCGGAGCGTACCAAGGTGGGCGTTTCCTCCCGGGCCGTCGTGGATCCCTCGGGCGCAGAGTGGATCGACATCGCGGTCACCGATCAGGGAATCGGAATCGCCGAGCCAGATCTCGACCGGGTTTTCGAGCGGTTCTTCCGGGTCGATCCGGCTCGATCGAGGGCGACCGGCGGCACCGGCCTGGGCCTTGCGATCGTGAAGCACATCGCGACGAACCACGGCGGCGCCGTGTCGGTGTGGAGCGTGTACGGCTCGGGATCGACGTTCACCATCAAGCTTCCGCTCGCCGGACGGCAGGCCGGCGATGACCATGCCGAGGCCGCTGTGGCCGCTGATGCTTCCGAGCTGCCGGCGCGGGTACCGGCGCCGGAACCGTCCGTGGTGATGGCGTCGGACTCGGTGCCCGGCCGCCGCCCAGACCGCCGTCCAGACCAACGCCCAGACCACCCCCAGGCCGACGCGCAGAGCATCCACAGCGCCTGACCGCCGATGATCACCAAGGAAAGGACATCCCCGTGACCCGGGTTCTTGTCGTTGAGGACGAGGAGTCGATCTCCGACCCGCTGTCCTACATGCTCCGCCGGGAGGGCTTCGAGGTGACGGTGGCACCCACCGGTACCGAGGCGCTCGGCTCGTTCGATCGGACCGGCGCGGATATCGTCCTGCTCGACCTGATGCTGCCGGGGCTGTCGGGCACTGAGGTGTGCCGATCGTTGCGGCAGCGATCCAAGGTGCCCATCATCATCCTCACCGCCCGCGATTCCGAGGTGGACAAGGTCGTCGGCCTCGAACTCGGTGCCGATGACTACGTGACCAAGCCGTTCTCCCACCGCGAGCTTCTTGCCCGGATCCGGGCCGTCATGCGGCGAGGTGGTGAGGCCGACGAGCTGATCACCGCGACTCTCGAGGCCGGTCCCGTCCGGATGGATGTCGAGCGGCACACGGTTGTCGTCGAGGGACAGACCGTGTCGCTACCGCTGAAGGAGTTCGACCTGCTCGAGCTGCTGTTGCGCAACTCCGGCCGCGTCCTCACCCGCGGTCAGCTGATCGACCGGGTGTGGGGTGCGGACTACGTCGGGGATACCAAGACGCTGGACGTCCACATCAAGCGGTTGCGCTCCAAGATCGAGCCTGATCCTGCCAACCCCAAGTTCCTGCTGACGGTCCGCGGGCTCGGCTACAAGTTCGAAGGCTAAGTACCGCCCTCGCTCCACCGCCCGCATTCCACCGCCCGCATTCCACCGCCCGCATTCCACCCCCTCTTTCCGTGATCATCTCGCGTTTGACGCTGCCATGGCAGCACCAGACGCGAGTTGATCTTGGAAAAGGGCGCCTGGAGAAGCCGCCGAGCGGGGAGAAGCGGCGCCTGGAGAAGCCGAGCGGGATTAGGCGAGCGGGGATCAGCCGAACGGGGATCAGCCGAGCGGGGATCAGCGCATGGGCGTCAGGAGCGGGCGCGGTTTGCCTCGGTGGTGGCGGGGTGTTCCGCGATCAGTCCCTGCTCCAGGCGCTGGGCGCACAACTGGGCGAGGACGGCGTAGGCCTCAGCACCGATGAGCGCCGCGATCTCCGGACCGTAGCTGACATACAGCGGTTCCCCGCCGACGTGCGCCTCGGGTGCCGACGTGCAGTACCAGTACAGATCGTGGCCACCCTCGCCCCAGCCGCGACGGTCGAACTCGGTCACCGTGGACAGCAGGATCTTGGTCTCGTCCGTCCTGGTCACCCACTCCTGCTCGCGGCGCACCGGCAACTGCCAGCAGACCTCGGGCTTGGTGTCCAGCGGATGCAGGCCGGTGCGCAGCGCCAGCGCGTGCAACGAACACCCTTCACCACCCGGGAATCCCGGCCTGTTCAGAAACAGGCAGGCGCCGTCCACCCGCCGGGTTCTGACCCGGTCCTCCTCCTCGCCGACCGAGTCCTTCTCGGTGATGCCCTTCTTCTTGCCCACCTTGTAGTACTGCCAGGTCTCGGGCGTCAGCTGCTTGGCATATTTGCGAACCCGCTTGAGATCGTCCTCATCGGAGAAGAACGCCCCGTGGCTGCAACACCCGTCCGAGGCGCGGCCCTCGATCACCCCATGGCAACCGCGACCGAAGATGCAGGTCCAGCGCGAGCAGAGCCAGGTGAGATCCACCCGGATGCGATGCTCGGCGTTCGTCGGGTCCTCGAACTCGATCCACTCGCGCGGGAAGTCGAGCGCGACCTCGGAGTCGCGGGGCTGGAGCACAGGCAGATGACGTGGCACCTGCGCGACTCTAGTCCGGCCTCATGTCCTCTGCGATTGTGGCAACCGTTTCGATAGCTGGCCCAAACGCTCCTTCTGATGGACGGACTGGCCAGCCGCAGCGGGTAGCGTGCCGCTATGCGGCTTGGCGTGTTAGACGTTGGCTCCAACACAGTTCACTTGCTGATCGTGGACGCACATCGCGGTGCCCAACCGACACCGCAGCTGTCCCGCAAGAGCGTGCTGAGGCTGGCCGAACACATCGACAAACGTGGGGATCTCGCGATCGAGGGGGCCGACGCGCTGGTCGGTGCCGCGCTCGGGGCACGTCGCCAGGCCAAAGAGCTCGAGTGCGACGAGCTGCTGGCCTTCGCCACCTCGGCCGTCCGCGATGCGCGCAATTCCGCCGCCGTCCTCGCCCGCGTCCGGAAAGAAGCCGGCGTCACCCTGGAGGTGCTCAGCGGCGAGGACGAGGCGCGGCTGACCTTCCTCGCCGTCCGCCGCTGGTACGGCTGGAGTGCCGGACGATTGCTATGCCTGGACATCGGTGGCGGCTCGCTGGAACTCGGAGCCGGTGATCACGAGTCGCCTGAAATCGCGCTATCCCTGCCGCTGGGCGCGGGCCGGCTGACCCGCGAGTGGTTCGATGCCGATCCGCCCGGCAAGCACAAGATCGACCGGCTGCGCGAGCATGTCGCCAGCGAGCTGGCGGCCCCCGCCAAGCAGTTGCTCGCCGACAGCCGTCCCGATCGGGTGGTGGCCTCCAGCAAGACGTTCCGCACCCTGGCCCGCCTGGCCGGCGCTGCCCCGTCAAAGGAAGGCCCGTGGGTCCCGCGGCGGCTGAACATCAACGGTCTGCGGCAGGTCATCGGCTTCATCTCACGGATGGCCTCGGCCGATCTCGCCGAGCTGGACGGGGTATCTGCGGCCCGGGCGCACCAGACGCTGGCCGGGGCGATCGTCGCCGAGCAGGCGATGCTTGCCCTCGGGGTGAGCGAGTTCGACCAGTGCCCCTGGGCGTTGCGGGAAGGCATCATCCTCGAGCGACTCGACCACATCGGCTGAACTGCGCTGGCTAGCCTGATCGGTATGGGTGCCAGGGATTTCAGTACCGCCGGACGCCCGAAGATTGGCTTGTCCAGTGCGTCGGTGTACCCGGAATCGACTGCGGCCGCTTTCGAAATCGCCGCGAAGCTCGGATATGACGGCGTCGAGGTGATGGTGTGGACGGACCCGATCAGCCAGGACGCCCAGGCGCTGCGCCTGCTCAGCGACTACCACGGCGTGCCGGTACTGGCGGTGCACTCGCCGTGCCTCATCATCACCCAGCGGGTCTGGAGCCCGGACCCCTGGATCAAGCTGGAGAAGGCTCGGGCGGCGGCCGAGCTGCTCGGCGCGGGGACGGTGGTGATCCATCCACCGTTTCGCTGGCAGCGTGACTACGTCCGGGGCTTCGGCCAGGGGCTGCAACGGATGGCCGGCGAGACCGACATCCGGTTCGCCGTGGAGAACATGTTCCCGTTACGCGTGCGTGGCCGCGAGGTCTCGCCCTACCTGCCGACCTGGGACGTCGCCACCGTGGCTGCGCTCGCCCCGCAGGCGGAGCTGCCGGAGGACGACTACTGGGTGGAGCGAGCCGGTGTCCTCGCGGTGCCGGGGGTGCCAGGCCCGGTCGATGCCGATGAGTTGCTGGCCTATCGGCATTTCACGCTGGACCTGTCCCACACGTCGGTCTCTCATTCCGACGCTGAGCTAATGCTGGCGGCGATGGGGGAGAAGATGACGCACCTGCACCTCGCGGACGGTACCGGCCTGAACAAGGACGAGCACCTGGTTCCGGGCCGCGGGGATCAGCCGTGTGCCGACATCCTGCGCACTCTCGCGGCGCGCGACTTCGAGGGCAACGTGATCGTCGAGGTGAACACCCGCAAGGCACTGGACCGCGACGAGCGAGAGGCCGACCTTGCCGAGGCGCTGGCCTTCTGCCGCAGCCACCTCTCCTGACGAAGTACGAGGGTGCCAGGTGGGCGGGGTGGGATGATGCCCGGCATGACGAGCGAATCAGGGCTGGCCATCGTCGGTGGCGGCAAGATCGGCGAGGCATTGCTCTCGGGACTGCTCCGTGGCGGGCAGCCGAACTACTCGCGGGACGAGATCGTGGTGGTCGAGCACTACCCGGAGCGCATCTCCTACCTGCAGGGCAAGTACGGCATCCGGGTGGTCGATATCACCGAGGCGGCGAAATCCTCGGCGACGATCCTGATCGCCGTGAAGCCGCAGGACATCGACACCGTCCTGAACCAGCTGGCCGATCACGTGACCGCCGAGCACCTCATCGTCTCGGTCGCGGCGGGCATCACCACGAGCAAGATCGAGCGCGGCCTGCCCGCCGGCCCGGCCGTCGTCAGGTGCATGCCCAACACCCCGGCCCTGGTGGACGAGGCCATGACCGCGATCAGCGCCGGTTCGCACGCCGATGACGAGCACCTGCAGCGCGCCCAGGATCTGCTCTCCGCGGTCGGGCGGGTGGTACGAGTACCCGAATCCCAGCTCGACGCGGTGACGGCGCTGTCCGGCAGCGGCCCGGCGTACTTCTTCTTCCTGGTCGAGGCGATGATCGATGCCGGCATCCTGCTGGGCCTGCCGAGAGCGCTCGCGGCGGAGCTGATCGTGCAGACGGCGGTCGGGTCGGCCATCATGCTGCGAGATTCGGGCGAGCACCCGGTGCAGCTGCGTGAGGCGGTGACCAGTCCGGCAGGTACCACGATCTCGGCGATCCGTGAGCTGGAGAACCATGGCGTCCGGGCGGCGCTGCTTGCCGCGATCGAGGCGGCGCGGGACCGCTCGCTCGAACTGGGCCGGGCCGCCGAGCAGTCGTAGGCTGGTTCAAGAACCGGTTTCGGAACACGAAAAACAGGCACGAGGAGTAGCCACGCCGGGTTTTCTTAAAAAAGACATCATTTTGTGAAGAACACCCATCGCATGAGCCCCATCAGTACCGCTACTCTTCGTCGAGCACGTGCGTGTCAGGTTGCCGGAGGGGAAGCCGGCTCACTGTCACGTGCCCGAAGGTGTGTGATGCATGAACAAGTCCGCTGAGGGACTGCGCGAAGTGCGTTTTCTGACGGTCGCCGAGGTGGCCGCCGTGATGCGCGTTTCGAAGATGACGGTGTACCGCATGGTGCACTCCGGCGACCTGCCCGCGGTGCGGGTCGGCCGCTCCTTCCGGGTGCCCGAGAAGGCAGTGCAGGACTACCTCAAGGGAGCGTTCTTCGAGGCAGGCTGACGCCCTGGACTTTCAGAGCAGCTCGGACGACCGGCGACCGCGATACTTCGGGCACGCGGTAGGCTCCCGGGCTAGTGGCGCGCGGACGAGACGTTCGCGGGTATCAATCGTGGTAGTGAGGTCAGGTAATGGGTTCTGTCATCAAGAAGCGGCGCAAGCGTATGGCCAAGAAGAAGCACCGCAAGCTGCTGAAGAAGACTCGCGTCCAGCGACGCAACAAGAAGTAGCTCGGCAGTTCTCCGGCTCTCCGCGTGATCCATGGAGAGCCGGTTCGCATCTGCGTCGCCGCCGAACCGCTAGCCCGGCAGGTGTCGCGAGCGGCAAAACGGGGCGGCAGGATGTGACGACGCCTTCTAGGATTGGGTCCTCGTCGCAAGCAAGCCGAGGGGGCACTGGATGGGATCGGTCGTACTGATCACCGGCGTCAGCCGCCATCTGAGCAGCCGGCTGGCCGGCAGGCTGGCCGCCGATCCGGCGATCGAGCGAGTGATCGGTGTCGACACCGTCCCGCCCTCGCGCGCGGACCTCGACCTGCTCGGCCGCACCGAGTTCGTCCGCGCCGACATCCGCAACCCGCTGATCGGCAAGGTCATCAGCCAGGCGGCCGTCGATACGGTCGTGCACGCCTCGGTCACCGCGACGCCGCACGGCGCCGGGGGCCGCACCCCGATGAAAGAGCTGAACGTCATCGGGACGATGCAGTTGCTGGCTGCCTGCCAGAAGTCCGACACCGTCAGCCGCCTGGTGGTCAAGTCGACGACCGCGGTCTACGGCACCTCCTCACGCGATCCGGCGATCTTCACCGAAGACATGTCGGCCAAGTCGCTGCCGGTCAGTGGCTATGCCAAGGATGCGGTCGAGGTCGAGGGCTACGTGCGCGGATTCATCCGGCGCCGTCCTGACATCGAGGTCAGCCTGCTTCGGTTCGCCAACTTCATCGGGCCCTACATCGAGACGCCCTTGACCCGCTACTTCCAGCTGCCGATCGTGCCGACCGCACTCGGCTTCGACCCGCGGCTGCAGCTGCTGCACGAGACTGACGCGATCGAGATCCTGCGGCTGGCGACCACGTCCTCCCGTCCGGGCACCTTCAACGCCGCCGGTGATGGCGCGCTGCTGCTGAGCCAGGCGATCCGCCGGGCCGGCCGGATCGGGGTCCCGGTGCCCGCTCTGGCCGTGTCGCTGGTCGGCCGTACCGTGCGTCGAAGCGGGATGGTGGACTTCTCGCCCGAGCAGATGCAGTTCCTGAACTTCGGTCGGGTTGTCTGCAACGAGCGGCTCAAGTCCGAGTTCGGCTACCAGCCGCGGTACTCGACTGCCGAGGCCTTCGACTCATTCCTTACCGGACGCCCCGTCGAGCCGGTGATCACGCCGTCCCTGATCCGATCGGGCGAGGCCGCTGCCGCCCGGTTGCTCGGGGTGCGTCCGCAACCATCGACCGCAGATCGGATGGTGAAGCATGGCTGAAGCCCAGGTAATCCAGTTGCACGGTGACGATCCGCGCGATCGGTCCCTGCCCAAGGACGAGTCGCCCGAACAGCCCGCTTCAGAGCGTCCGGCCTCGGCGTGGGAGCGGCGGGCGGCAGCCGGCCTGGCCTTCCTTCGCCGGCGGCTGACCGGTGAGTACGAGGTGGATGAGTTCGGCTTCGACGCCGAGCTCACCGAATCCACCGTGCTGCCCGCCGCGAGGCAGCTCTATCGCAAGTGGTTCCGAACCGAGGTCATCGGCGTCAACAACATCCCAGCCGACTCCGGCGCGCTGATCGTGGCCAACCACGCCGGCGGCCTGTGGGCGCTGGACGGGGTGATGACCGCGACGGCGGTGCACGAAGAGACGCCCGATCACCGGTTCCTGCGGATGCTCGGAGCCGATCTGGTGTTCACGACGCCGGTGCTCGGGCCGCTGGCTCGCAAGACGGGTTCGACGCTGGCCTGCAACCCCGATGCGGAGCGCCTGCTGTCCACCGGGCAGCTGGTCGGTGTCTGGCCCGAGGGATTCAAGGGCATCGGCAAGCCGTTCAGCGAGCGGTACAAGCTGCAGCGCTTCGGCCGCGGGGGCTTCGTCTCGGCCGCACTGCGGACCGGCGCCCCGATCATCCCGACCTCGATCGTGGGTTCGGAAGAGATCCACCCGATGCTCGGGAACGCACGAACGCTGGCCCGCGTGCTCGGCCTGCCCTACTTCCCGCTCACCCCGACCTTCCCGTGGCTGGGCCCGCTCGGCCTGGTGCCGCTGCCCTCGAAGTGGTACATCGAGTTCGGCGACCCGATCGAGACCGCCCAGTACGGCCCGGAAGCCGCTGAGGACCCGATGCTGGTTTTCGAGCTGACCGACCGGGTCCGCGAGCAGATCCAGACCACGCTGTACCGGCTGCTCATGCAGCGCCGCTCGATCTGGCGGTAATCCGGGCCGCCTCACCCACGGCGCAAGTTCAGCGCCGGTCGCAAGTTCAGCGCCGGTCCGCGCTCAGCGCCGGCCACGCGCGCGTTCTTGCCTGCGACCGATCGCCATCCCGCCTGCCACCGCCCCGCCCGCGGCGCCGAGCACGAGAGCGCTCGGAATCCCGATCCGGGCGGCCTTGCGGCCGGTGCGGAAGTCTCGGATCTCCCAGCCCCGCAGCCTGGCCTCGTCGCGCAGCGCGGAGTCCGGATTGACCGCGACCGGACGTCCGACCAGCGACAGCATCGGGATGTCGTTGATCGAATCCGAATAGGCCGCGCACAGTGACAGGTCCAGGCCCTCCCGCGCCGCCAGTTCGCGGACCGCGGCGGCCTTGGCCTCGCCGTGCAGCAGATCGCCGATCAGCCGTCCGGTGAAGACGCCGTCGACGTGTTCGGCCCGGGTGCCCAAGGCCCCGGTGAAGTTGAGCCGGCGGGCGATGATCTGGGCGAGCTCCTCCGGGGTGGCGGTGACCAGCCAGATCCGTTCTCCCGCGTCGAGGTGCAGCTGGGCCAGCGCGCGGGTGCCCGAGTAGATGCGTTCGGCGATGGTCTCGTCGTAGATCTCCTCCGAGACCGCCACGATGTCGGCCACCGACTTTCCCGCGACGAAGGCCAACGCGGTCTGCCGCGCCTTGGCGATGTTCTCCGGACCCTCGCCGCCGGCCCGGAACTTCAGCTGCTGCCAGATGAACTTGCTCAGGTCGCGGGTGGAGAAGAACTTGCGGGCGGCGAGCCCCTTTGCGAAGTGAAAGATCGAGGCACCGATCACGATGGTGTTGTCCACGTCGAAGAACGCGGCCGCCGTCGGATGGGCTGGCACGACGAGGGAGTCCTCGACCTCGGGCACCGCGGAGCCGGCAGAGCTACTCGGCACGCGGCTACCTCCTGGTCGGTTCCACTCGGGGTCGCAGGATGAGCCTAGTAGGTCGCCTCAGTTGAGGCCGATCAGTCCCGGGATCGTGACGGACGGCAGCAGCGGTACCGACACGCTGATCGAGGGCAGTGGCACCCGTACACCCGTCGAACCGGTCGGGATGGGCAGGCTCGACGTCGGCAGGCCGCTCAGGACCGGCTGGGAAAGGCTCGGCTGGCCGATACCACCAGAGCTGCCGCCCGAGCCGCCGCCACTGCCGCTGCCGCCGCCTCCGGGCTGGCCCCCACCCGGTACTGCCCCGCCGGGAGGGGTCGCGGTGGTGGGCACGCCGCTGGGCGCCGGCTGCGTGCCATTCGGTCCCGAGCTGCCGGCGCCGGATCCACCGGACCCGCCAGGTGCGCCGCCGGACGGAGACGTCGCGCCGCCGCCCGGCTTGGCGGGGGCCAGCGACTGGCACGGCGAGCACGGGATCGGCCCGAGATCATCGGAGACGGCTTGAGCCAGGCACGGGCACCCCAGCTCAGCCTTGAGCGCAGTGGCGCGAGACTGGATCCGCTGCAGCAGTGCCAGGGAAGCCTTGACCCTATTGGTGAGGTCGCCCGCGGGGACGCGTCCGGCGATGTCGGTCAGCGCGGCGCGTTCGGTGACGATCCAGCCGGTGAGCTTGCTCAGCGGCGAGGCGGACATCTGTCCGACGGTTGCCCGGCCGAGTAGCTGCATGCCGCTGCGGCTGTCCGAATCCGCGCTTGCCAGGGTGCTTGCCACCAGCGAGGCTGTGTGCGGGCTTACCGAGCCCGCTGCCGAGCGGTTGCCGCCGACCGCCATCGAGGCCGGCTTGCCCAGCAGCTTGGACACCTCGGCCACCCGGTTGCTCGCGAAGCCGAGATAGGTATTGCCCCTCGCGACGTCGCCGGCGGCCATCGACAGCTTCACGTTCTCGCTGGCCCGCTTGACCCCGTAGAGCGAGTCGCCGGGCAACGAGCTGCCCGACATCCAGACGGCGACACCGAGCATCAGCACCAGTACGGCAGCGGCCGAGGCGAAGGCCAGCACCGGTCGCCGGATGGAACGCAGCACACCGGCCGCACCGGCCCGTCCGCCCCGGACAACAGCCCGTGCGGGCCGCTGGACGAGGGTGGCGGCGGTGCTCAGTTCACCACCGGATTCGGCGATGATCCGGGCCGTGATCGACACCAGTTGGGCACGCAGTTCGGCGGAGAACCCGGGATCCGGGCTCGGACCGGCAGGCAGCGCGCGCAGCCGGATGATCAGCTCCGATTCCAAGAGGGACGGTCGCCGGATGCCGCCGCGCGGGGTGAAGCGCCCAGCCGTCATCGAGGCCACGTCCTCCTGGTGTCGAGACCGGTGCCCGACCTGGCCCGATCCTTCACCCTGCTCAACGACGGGAGGTACCCCATGGTTACGGTGAGCGCTGCCTGAGAACGCTTCGAGCCTGTCACCCGCGAGCCGTTCACGACACTCATCTGAGCTGGTCCGCGACCAGGCCGGCCAGCCGCTTCACGGCGCGGTGCTGCAGGGCCTTGATGGCGCCTTCGTTCTTACCCATCACCTCGGCGGTTTCGGCAACCGACAGGCCGCTTAGGAACCGCAGCACGATGCATTCCTTCTGCTCGTCGTTCAACGTGTTGACGGCTTGCATGAGGCGCTGGTTCGTCAGGCTGGCGAGCACCGCCGTTTCCGGGCTCGGTTCCCGCTCGTCTCCTTCGAGCACGTCGCCGGTGGTCAGCTCCAGGCGGAAGCGTGCCGACTTGGTGTGGTCGAAGACGATGTTGCGCGCGATCGTCATGAACCAGGCGCCGATGTCGCGGCCCTGGTAGTTGATCGTGGAGATCCGCCGAAGTGCTCGCAGGAACGTCTCGGAGGTGAAGTCCTCGGCGAGCGCGCGGTCATTGACCCGGTAATAGATGAACCGGAAGACCGAGTCGACGTACTTGTCGTACAGCTTGCCGAAGGCCTCGCCGTCGCCGCCCTGGGCCGCGGTGACGAGGGCCCAGGTCTCGGCGTGCTCGGCGTCGATGTCGGCCGGCGCGTCGACGGGTGACTTTCCGCTCGACAGATCGTTGGACTGTGGGTACGGAGAAGGCCGTCGCGTAGTGAGGGGGACCCGGATAGTCGAGTCGATCGCCTGCATTGGCTGCCCGGTGCCATCTGCCATGCCCATCCGCCACGCGTCCATGCCGGTCGCGGGACGCCGGGCCATGCCGAACGCGCGAACAGACCCAGCGGCGGCGGATGAGCCGGCGAGCACCGGGGCCAACCCTGGTTCCAGCATCGGTCCCAGCGCATCGGTAACCAGCTGGATGAGGGCAGACCACGACGCCTGGACCACCGGTGTGCCACGGTGCCCAGTTCTGCCTTGCCCAGCAGCACCCCCCGTGAAACCTGGGTGCGTCATGACGGCTGTGTCCGCTCTTCTGGCATCAAGTTCCTGTTTAGCGACGCTACCCCGCGAATTGCGTTATTGACGAGGGTTGCTCGCCGGGCTTTGATGAACGACTTCTGCCGATCAGCCCGGCCAGCGGTAACTTCGCGCACTAACATGCTGGCATTACCCGTCGGTAGCTTGTCAAGCTCGAACCCCATACGGATGCCAAGGAGCAACGGTGATCGATCCGACCGGACCGAAGTCGATCGGCGACCTGGTTGGACGCGCCGTAGCCGCCAAGCCGGACGCGACAGCGGTGGTGGACGGCCAGGTGCGGCTGAGTTGGGACGAGCTGGCAGCGCGCAGTTCCCACCTCGCAGCCGGGCTGGCTGCCCGCGGTCTGGGAGTCGGTGACCGGATCGCGTTGCACGCCCCGACCTCGGCCGAATTCGTCACGGTCTACCTGGCCGCCCTGCGAGCAGGCGCGGTCCTCGTGCCGATCAATCCCGCCTACACCGCGCGCGAGGTCGAGCACATCCTCGGTGACGCCGGCGTCCGCATGCTGGTGACCTCCTCCGTCGCGGTGATCGAGGCGTCCGGGCGGCTGCGGGCGGCCAACCCGGCACTGAGCCAGATCATCGTGACCGGCCGTAGCGGCATCGACGGGATGCCGAGTGTCACCGACGTGACGGCGAGCGGGGCCGCAATGCCCGCGATCGAGGCGTACCGGACGGGTGAAGAGCTGGCCGTCCTGCTCTATACCTCCGGGACCTCGGGCCGTCCCAAGGGCGCGATGCTCTCGGTACGGGCGTTGCTGGCCAACCTGCACCAGATCGCCCAGCTGAGTCCACCGCCGGTGACGTCGGCCGACGTCCTGTACCTGCCGCTGCCGATGTTCCACATCTTCGGGCTGAACGCCGGACTCGGGCTGGGGCTGTACTACGGGGCGACCATGGTGCTGGCAGACCGCTTCGACCCCGCGGCGAGCCTGCGAACGATGCGGGCCGAGCGGGTGACGGTGGTTCTCGGGGCGCCGCTGGAGTTCTCGATGTGGCTTCACCAGCAGGACTTGCAGGCCGGCTTCGACCGCGTCCGGCTGGCCCTGTCAGGTTCGGCCCCGCTGCTGCCGGAGCTGGTCGAGGAGTACCGGCAGATCGGTGTGCCGCTGTTCGAGGGCTACGGGCTGACCGAGGCGTGCCCGGTGATCACCGTCAATCTGATCCCGGACGCCGGCGGCGACGGTTACGCCGATCCCAAGCCGGGTTCGATCGGCCGGCCGCTGCCGGGGGTAGCGGTGCGGCTGCTCGACGAGGATGGCGAGGAGGTCGAAGCTGGTGACCTCGGCGTCATCGAGGTACGCGGCGAGAACCTCTTCTCCGGTTACTGGCCGGACGGCGCGGGCGGCCCTGACCAGGACGGCTGGTTCGCCACCGGTGACCTGGCGGTGGCAGACGACGACGGCGACTACTACCTGGTGGGCCGACGCAGCGATCTCATCCTCGTGAACGGATTCAACGTCTATCCAGCCGAGGTCGAGGCGGTGCTGGGCAGGATCGAGGGCATTCGCGAGGTCGCGGTGCTCGGCGAACCCGATTCCCAGGGCAACGAGAGCGTCGTGGCCTACGTCATCGCGCGGGCTGGCGCCTCGCTCGATCCAGAGGAGATACTTCAGGTGGCCGCCGGGTCGCTGGCGAGGTTCAAACTGCCCAAGCGCATCGTCGAGGTCGAGGCGTTGCCGCGCACCGCAACCGGCAAGGTGATGAAGTGGCGGCTGCGAGCAGCGTCGGAGCGGGCGACAGTGCAGGGACGCTGAGGAGGCACCGCGGTGGCGCAACCGACCGGCCCAGCGGCATCGCATCGGGTCACCCTGATCACCAGGGTCGGCTGCCACCTGTGTGAGGAGGCAGAGAACTCGCTGGCAAGCCTGTCGCGCGAGCTGGGATTCAGCTTTGAATGTGTCGACGTCGATTCCGACCCGGCGCTGGCCAACGAGTATTCCGACCGGGTGCCGGTGATCTTGATCGATGGCAGCGAGCACGGCTACTGGCGTCTGGAAGAGGCCCGGTTTCGCGCGGCGATGTTGCGCTAGGGCGGCACCCGGGCATGCCGGCGTCGCTGTCTGGTTGCTCACGCCGTTGGTCGGCCGAACCCTTCTGAGTGCCTGATTTATTGGGCCGCGACTGCTATATCACACACGCAATCGATTTTGTGAATGCCTTCACAAGAGCGTACGGTTCGGGCTGTTGGACCCCATTACCACACCGGTCAGGTAGCTGCGCCAGGGGCTGAGTGATTCGCTTGCCGCGCGCCAGCTGACCGGTTGTTAGAGGAGCAGATGACCGCCCACCGAGATCAGCTGGACGCGCTTGGCGTCGCCGCTGACCACCGCCAGGCGAACGGTGCTGGACGCACCGTGCCTGACGCGACGGTGGCTCGGCTCGCGCTCTACCTACGCGCTCTGACCTCGTTGGCCGATGCCGGCACCGCAACCGTTTCATCGGAATCGCTGGCAAGTGCGGCCGGTGTGAATTCTGCCAAGCTTCGCAAGGATCTGTCCTATCTCGGCTCCTACGGCGTCCGCGGGGTGGGATATGACGTCGAACTGCTCACCGAACAGATCCGTTCGACGCTGGGTCTGAACCAGAACCGGGCCGTCGCGCTGATCGGACTGGGTCACCTCGGCCAGGCGCTCGCCGGATACGCCGGCTTCGCCTCGCGCGGCTTCCGGATCGCGGCTCTGGTGGACAACGACGCCGCGCTGGTCGGAACCTTCGTTCGTGGCCTGGCGGTGCAGCACTCGGACGAGCTGGAAAACCTGGTGCGGGCCGAGGACATCTCGATCGCGGTGATCGCCGTGCCGGCCTCCGTCGCCCAGGAAGTGTGTGACCGGCTGGTCGCCGCAGGCGTCACCTCGATCCTCAACTTCGCGCCGGCGGTGCTCAACGTGCCGCCGCACGTCGATGTCCGCAAGGTGGACTTGGCGGCGGAGCTGCAGATCCTGAGCTTTCACGACAACCGCAAGGCCGTCCAGGCTGACATCGAGGCCGACGCTGCCCTCGCCCACTCCAACGGCGCCGGCCTGAGTGCACGTGCGGGACAGGCAGGCACGGCATGAGTTTGCTGGTCGTGGGGTTGTCACATCATTCGGCTCCGGTGCCGGTGCTCGAGCGCGCCAGCATCCCGCCGGACAGCATGATCAAGGTGCTCGACGAGCTGCATCGCAGTGACTCGATCTCTGAGGTGATGGCGCTGTCCACCTGCAACCGGATCGAGGTCTACGCCGACGTCGCGCGCTTCCACCCGGCGGTCGTCGACATCTCGACGGTGCTGGCCAGGCTGGCCGGCATGGGGGTGAACGAGCTGGGCGTGCACCTCTACGTCCACTTCGCCGAGGCGGCCGCCGATCACCTGCTGCAGGTGACGTCGGGGCTGGACTCCATGGTGGTCGGCGAATCGCAGATCCTCGGTCAGATGCGTACCGCGTACGCGACCGGCACCGAGGCCAACACGGTGGGCCGGGTGCTGCACGACGCCAGCCAGACGGCGTTGCGGGTCGGCAAGCGAGTCCATTCCGAGACAGGCATCGACCGCGCCGGTGCCTCCGTGGTCTCGGTTGCGCTGAACCACGCGGTCGAGGTGTTTCGGGATGCGCAGCAGTGCGACCTCGACGGGACCGAGCGGGAGCCCGGACACTGCTTGATTGGCAAGCGCATCGTGATCCTCGGCGCCGGCTCGATGGGCGCCCTGGCCGGTGCGACGTTGCAGCGCTTCGTCGGCGGCGGCGACCTTGACGCCGTGGTGATCAACCGCAGCCCTGAGAAGGCCCGGCGGTTGGCCGGCATCCTGGGCGGGCGTGCCGCGCACCTGGAGGATCTCGCCGACGAGATCGCCCAGGCCGACGTGCTGATCTCATCGACCGGTGCCACCGGGATCGTGGTCGAGACAGAGGACATCCGTCCCCGGGACGGCCGTCCGCTGGTCATCCTGGATATCGCCCTGCCCCGCGACGTGGACGCCGCCGCCTCGCTGATGAGCGATGTGCACTACGTCGATCTGGAAGTGCTGCGCAACTCCGGTGCGATGGTCAGCGACGAAGAGGTCGCCTCGGCTACCGCCATCGTCGCCACCGAGCTGCGCGCCTACTTGGAGAACCAGCAGGCTCTCGCGGTCGCTCCGACCGTCACCGCGTTGCGGGCTCGGGCCGCCCAGGTCGTCGACGGTGAGCTGCTGCGGCTGGACAACCGGCTGCCGGGACTGGACGAGCAGTTGCGGGCCGAGGTAGCCACCGCCGTTCGCCGGGCTGTGGACAAGGTCTTGCACGCGCCGACCGTCCGGGTCAAGGAACTGGCCGCTACACCCGAGGGCAACGCCTACGCGGCGGCGCTGCGGGAACTTTTCGACCTCGACCCCGCGGGCCCGGGCTCGGTCACGGCGGTCAAGAAGTCGACCTCGGGCGGTGATCCGACGTGACCGTCAGCGCGCGCACCATCCGCGTCGGCACCCGAGCCAGCTTGCTCGCTCGCACCCAGACCGAGCTGGTGGTCCGGTCGTTCTCCGCGATCCATCAGGACCTGCCGGTGGAAACCGTGCTGGTCTCCACGCACGGGGACCGGTCCGCGGCGCCGCTGGATCAGCTCGGCGGGACGGGCGTCTTCGTGTCGGCCCTTCGTGACGCGTTGCTGGCTGGCGAGATCGATGTCGCGGTGCATTCCTACAAGGACCTGCCGACAGCGAGCGTGCCGGAGATCGCGCTGGCGGCCGTGCCGCGGCGGGAAGATCCGCGCGATGCGCTGGTCGCCCGTGATGCGATGACGCTGCTCGAGCTGCCTTCCGGGGCCCGGGTGGGAACCGGTTCGCCCAGGCGCGGCGCCCAGTTGCGCGCGCTGGATCTGGGCCTCGAGCTGGTGCCGATTCGCGGCAACGTCGACACCCGGCTGGCCCGGGTGGGTGACGACCTGGACGCGGTGGTCCTTGCCGCCGCCGGTCTGCACCGGCTCGGTCGAAACGATGTGATCACCGAGCTGCTCGACCCGATCCTGGTGTTGCCGGCCGCTGCTCAAGGCGCGCTGGCGATCGAATGCCGGGCCGATGACGCGGAGCTCTGCTCGCTGCTGGCTTGCCTGGACGACAACCCGTCCCGGGTGGCGGTCGCGGCCGAACGGTCGTTGCTCGCCGCCCTCGAGGCCGGCTGTACCGCCCCAGTGGGGGCACTCGCCGAAGTGGTCGAGAGCGGCGACGATCTCGCCGTCTCCGACCCGTCCGGCGGGCTCGAAATTTTCCTTCGCGGCTCGGTCACCGCAATCGACGGCAGCGATGCCCTCCGGTTGTCGGCGTCCGGCCCGCTCAACACTGCCGAGGACGTGGGACGGCGGCTCGCCGCCGAACTTCTCGAACTCGGCGCGACCACGATGATGGGGAGCTCGAAATGACCCGAGCGCGCAAATCCGTTGGCCGGCTGTCCTTCGTGGGCGCCGGTACCGGCGATGCCGGATTGCTGACCGTTCGTGCGGTGGAGGTGCTGGCCGGCGTGGACATCGCGTTCGTCGACGGCTCGGTGCCACCGGCGGTCCGCGAGCTGATCGCCGGTGAGGTGCGGATAGCTGACCCGGTTGCGGGTGACGTCGCCAAGTCGGCGCTGACCGAGGCGCGCAACGGCGCTGTCGTGGCCCGCGTGGTCGCCGGCGACCCGTTCTTCTCCGAGGCAGTCACCAAAGAGGTGCAGGCCGCCGCGAAGTCGGTCGTGCCCTACGAGGTCATCCCGGCCCTGTCCGAAGGCGTGGCGACCGCGTGCTACGCCGGCGTCGCTGCCGGGCCCGTGCACACCGAGGTCGATCTGCGAGAGGGCACCGTCGTCGACTTCGAGTCCCTCGCCGGAGCCCCCGGCACCCTGATCATCACGCTGGAGGCCGCCGACCTGGCCTCGACGGCTGAGCAGCTGGTCGCCTCCGGGCTCAAGCCGGATACGCCGCTGACCGTCACCAGCGCCGGCACCAGCACCGCACAGGTCACCGTGGGTGGCACGCTGGGCGACGCCGAACTGGCGGCCGCGGGTATGTACGGGCAGGTGGTGGTCGCCATCGGCAAGGCCGCCGCCTCGCGCGACAAGCTCGCCTGGTGGGAGTCCCGGGCGCTGTTCGGGTGGAAGATCCTGGTGCCCCGTACGAAGGAGCAGGCCGGCGCCATGAGCGAGCGGCTTCGCGAATACGGCGCGGTCCCGGTCGAGGTGCCGACCATCGCGGTGGAGCCGCCGCGCACGCCGACCCAGATGGAACGTGCCCTCAAGGGCCTGGTAACCGGCCGCTACGAGTGGATCGTGTTCACCTCGACCAACGCGGTGAAGGCGGTTCGGGAGAAGTTCGAGGAATTCGGCCTGGACGCGCGCGCGTTCGCCGGCGTCAAGATCGCCTGCGTGGGCGAGTCGACGGCGGACGCGGTGCGAGCCTTCGGTATCCGTCCGGAACTGCTGCCCACCGGCGAGCAGTCCTCCGAAGGTCTGCTCGCGGACTTCCCGCCCTATGACGACGTGCTCGACCCGATCGACCGGATCCTGTTGCCACGGGCCGACATCGCCACCGAGACGCTCGCCGAAGGGCTGCGCCAGCGTGGCTGGGAGATCGACGACGTGACCGCCTACCGGACCGTCCGGGCTGCTCCGCCCGCTGCCGAGATCCGCGACGCGATCAAGTCCGGCGGCTTCCAGGCGGTGTGCTTCACCTCCTCCTCGACGGTGCGCAACCTGGTGGGCATCGCGGGCAAGCCGCACAGCCGAACCGTGGTGGCCTGCATCGGGCCGCAGACGGCCGCGACCGCTCGGGAGTTCGGACTGCGGGTCGACGTGCAGCCCGAGACCGCAAGCGTTCCGGCGCTGATCGATGCGCTGGCCGAGTTCGCGGTCAAGCGTGCTCAGGAGGAGCGGGAGAAGGCGGCAACAGCACCGGCTCGCCGCACTCGCTCCACCCGGACGCGCGCCGTCCGCTGATTCGTCGGCCGGTTGGTATGCCCACTGTGCGTCATGACGCACAGTGGGCATGCCGATTGTCGATGTTGCACTGAGTACGGTTGGACGTGTGAACCAACTCCCCACCATCCCGCCATTTCCGGTGTCCCGGATGCGGCGGCTGCGCCGTACGCCGGCGCTTCGCAAGCTCGCCTCTGACATCTCCGTCCGGCCCGCTGATCTGATCCTGCCGATGTTCGTGGCCGAAGGACTGTCCGAGCCGCGCCCGATCTCATCGATGCCGGGGGTCCTGCAGCACACGTCCGACTCCCTGGTGAAGGCTGCGATCGAGGCGGTTCAAGCCGGGGTCGGGGGCCTGATGCTGTTCGGGGTTCCGACGACCAAGGACGCCGTCGGTTCGGGCGCGGATGACCCCAACGGAGTGCTCAACGCGGGATTGGCACGGCTGAAGTTCGAGCTCGGCGATTCCACCGTGTTGATGGCAGACCTCTGTCTTGACGAGTTCACCGACCATGGACATTGCGGCGTGCTGGCCGTGGACGGCTCGGTGGACAACGACGCGACGCTCGAGCGCTACGCCGCCATGGCGCTCGCGCAGGCCGAGGCAGGAGCTGACCTGCTCGGAACCAGCGGGATGATGGACGGTCAGGTCGGTGTGGTGCGTCGCGCCCTTGACGGCGTGCAGCGCTCGGAGGTGGGCGTGCTGGCCTACGCGCCGAAGTACGCCTCCGCCTTTTACGGACCGTTCCGGGAGGCGGTGGATTCCTCACTCGTGGGTGACCGCCAGGCCTACCAGCAGGATCCGTCCCGCGGTGTGAACGAGGCGCTGGCCGAGGTTGCGCTGGACGTGGCCGAAGGCGCCGACGTGGTCATGGTCAAGCCCGCCCTGCCCTATCTCGACGTGCTGTCAGCGGTCGCCGCCAGCTCGCCGGTGCCGGTCGCGGCGTACCAGGTCTCGGGCGAGTACGCGATGGTGGAGGCCGCCGCCGAGCGAGGCTGGATCGACCGGGAGCGCGCTATCGCCGAGACGCTGCTCTCGATCCGTCGCGCCGGGGCCTCGATGATCCTTACGTACTGGGCTGTCGAGCACGCATCCCGCCAGTCCTGAGCCTGTTGCCGGGCGCTGCCGCCGGTTCCGGGGCCGTTGAACTAGCGGCGGTCAAGTAGGCGGTCCTTGTGCCGATATTCAGCCCTATCATGTCGCGATGCAGACGCTGCCGATTTCGAGGGTCAAGGACCAGCTGGACGAGTACGTCGACTCGGTATAGATCACTCACGACCAGGTGATGATCACCAAGAACGGATCACCGGCAGCGGTGTTGGTCGGCGCTGATGAGTGGGAGTCGTTGCAGGAAACGTTGTTCTGGCTCTCGCAACCAGGCATCCGCGAGGATCTGGCCCAGGCCCGGGAGGACATCGAGGCCGGCCGCGGATTCGGCGAGGCGCAGGTGCGCGCCGAATCCAGCGTTCCGCGCCGGGAGCGATGAGGGGCCGGTTCCTGGCGTATGTACCAGCGTCCGGATCCTGCGCGCGATCATCGCGTTGAGTTGCGGCGACCTCGCGGCAAACCCCGTGGGCGACGCCGGCCAGCCGGGTGCTGGGACAATGATTGCGTGACTGATGCACCGATCTCGGCCGGACTGTTCGAACGCGCTCAGCGGGTGATCCCCGGCGGGGTGAACTCCCCGGTCCGCGCGTTCAAGGCGGTCGGCGGGACGCCGCGGTTCATGGTCAGCGGCCGGGGCCCCTATCTCACCGACGCCGACGGTGTCACCTACGTCGATCTGGTTGCCTCCTGGGGACCGATGATCCTCGGTCACGCGCATCCGGCGGTGGTCGAGGCAGTTCGCTCCGCTGCCACGCAGGGCTTGAGTTTCGGCACTCCGACGCTTGGTGAGATCGAGCTGGCCGAGGAGATCATCGGCAAGCTCGCCACCAGGGCCGCGACTCTCGGGGTCACGAACCCGCTGGAGGAGGTTCGACTGGTCAACTCCGGGACCGAGGCCACCATGTCGGCGGTCCGGTTGGCCAAGGGCATCACCGGGCGTCCGAAGATCGTGAAGTTCGCGGGTTGCTATCACGGGCACGTGGATGCCCTGCTGGCCAGCGCCGGGTCGGGGGTGATCACCTTCGCCACCCCGGACACCCCTGGCGTGACCGGTGCGCAGGCGGCCGAGACGATCGTGCTGCCTTACAACGATGCCGCCGCCGTGGAAGCCGCTTTCGCCGCCGATGGTCCCGACATCGCGGCCGTGATCACCGAGGCAGCGGCCGGCAACATGGGCGCCGTCCCGCCGCTGCCGGGGTTCAACCAGGCCTTGCGCGATATCACGGCCAAGCATGGCGCATTGCTGATCTTCGACGAGGTGATGACCGGTTTCCGGGTCTCCAGCGCGGGATGGTTCGGTCTCGAGCCGGTGCAGGCGGATCTCTTCACGTTCGGCAAGGTCATGTCCGGTGGCCTGCCCGCCGCAGCGTTCGGCGGCCGGCGCGAGCTGATGTCCTACCTCAGCCCCGCCGGACCGGTGTATCAGGCCGGCACGCTGAGCGGAAACCCGGTCGCGGTCGCCGCCGGATTGGCCAGCCTGCGCAATGCCACCGATGACGTCTATGCGCGGCTCGACGAAGTTGCGGCGACGATCGGCCGGCTGGCCACCGACGCGCTCAGCGCTGCGGGCGTCCGGCATCACGTCCAGCACGCGGGCAACCTCTTCTCGGTGTTCTTCGCCGACGGTCCGGTGACGAACTTCGAGCAGGCTCAGGCGGCCGAAACTTTCCGGTATGGCCCGTTCTTTCACGCGATGCTGGACGCGGGCGTGTACCTGCCGCCCAGCGCGTTCGAGGCCTGGTTCGTCGGGGCGTCCCACGACGACGAGGCGATCAGCCGGATCGCCGCGGCGCTGCCGGTCGCTGCCAAGGCCGCCGCTGCCGCCGCCGGGCCGGATTCATGAGCCAGCTGACGACAGTCCACCTGCTCCGGCACGGCGAGGTCTTCAACCCGGGCAAGGTGCTCTATGGACGCCTGCCTGGCTACCGGCTGTCCGAGGCTGGAAACGAGATGGCGCTCAATGCCGTGAAGTACCTGGCCGGACGCGACGTCACCTATCTGGCGTCCTCGCCGCTGCAACGCGCCCTGGAAACCGCCCGGCCGCTCGCCGAGGCCTTCGCGCTGCCGGTCGTGACCGATGACCGCCTGATCGAGGCGGGCAATCGCTTCGAGGGAAAGCGCGTCACCGGCGAGGGCGGCGTCCTCAAGCGCCCCTCGAGCTGGCCGCTGTACCGCAACCCGTTTCGTCCGTCGTGGGGTGAGCCGTACGAGCAGGTCGCCAAGCGGATGCTCGCCGCTGTGCTGAAGGCACGCGACGAGGCGGCGGGGCACGAGGCGGTATGCGTGTCGCATCAGCTGCCGATCGTCTGCCTGCGCCGCTACCTGGAAAACCGGCGCCTGTGGCACGACCCGCGCAGGCGGCAGTGCTCGCTCGCCTCGATCACCTCGCTGGTTTTCGGTGGTGAGCAGGTGCTGCGGATCGACTATGCGGAGCCGTCCGGGACCACACCGAACAGGGTCGGTTGGGATACTCAGAGCGCGCCATGACGCGCCGAGGGCATTCCACCTGACGCGCGGACGGCGACGAGCCCACGACGCCCGGCACAGTAACTGCTCATAAACCGGGGTTGGTTCGGCTGTGTGCCAGCCCACGCTGCACACTGGACTGCGATGAGCGTGAGAACCTGGCGAAAGGCCGCCGCGGCATGCGTAGCCGCCGCGGTCATCGGGGTCGTGTTCGCCAGCTGCTCGGGCGGTACGAACGCGGTGGACCAGAATGCCGGAGGCGAGTTCCGCTACGTCCAGGCCACAGCGAAAGGCTCGTTGATCGCGACCAAGGACCGCAAGAAGGCCGGCAACGTGGTAGCGCAGCTGCTCACCGGCAGCGGCAAGTACTCGCTGTCCCAAGACGCCGGCAAAGTCGTGGTGATGAACTACTTCGCCTCCTGGTGCCCGCCCTGCCAGACCGAGACGCCGCAATTCGACGCCGTGTACCGGGAGCGCAAGAGCAGCAACATCGCCTTCATCGGCGTTGATGCCAAGGACAGCCCGCGGGGCAAGGCGCAGTCCTGGGTGCAGGACAAGGGCGTCAGCTTTCCCGTCATCTACGACCCGAACGCCAAGAGCGCGCTGCAACTGGGCAACGTGCCGATCGTGACCCTGCCCGCCACCGTGCTGATCGACAAGGCGGGCCGAGTCGCGGCGGTGTATCAGTCGCCGCTGCTGCCCAATGACCTCAACCCCATGCTCGACAAGCTCCTCGCCGAGACGGCGTGACGGCGTGATGGCGTGATGTACGGCGCCCCGCTCGCCGCCGACGGCTTCGTCGGAACCGTCAACAGCGGTTCGCTGATCGCCGCGGTGGCAGTCAGCCTGCTGGTCGGAGTCGTGGGGTTCCTCTCGCCCTGCGTCCTGCCACTGGTACCCGGTTATCTCTCCTATGTCGCGGGCCTGTCCGGCACGGAGGGCGAGCGCACGCGGCAGCGGCGAATGGTCGCGGGCGCGCTGCTGTTCGTGGCCGGGTTCACGGCAGTCTTCGTCGCGACGGGTGCACTGTTCGGCACCCTCGGCTCGCAGATCGCAGCCCACCATGTCGCCCTGGAAAGGGTGTTCGGGGTGTTCACCATCGGAATGGGGCTCGTCTTCATCGGCCAGATCCCGTTCCTGCAGCGTGAGTTCAAGTTCCACCGGCTGCCCAGGGCTGGACTGCTCGGTGCACCGGTGCTCGGGGTGACCTTCGGCCTGGCCTGGACGCCGTGTCTCGCGCCGACCTTTTCGGCCGTCTACCAGCTCGCCACGATCCAGGCGACCGCCGGACGTGGGGCAGTGCTGTCGGCCGCATACTGCCTGGGCCTCGGGGTGCCGTTCGTCCTGGTGGCGTTGGGAGTCGGCTGGGTGAGCGGCACGCTGCGGGTGCTGCGCCGGCACGCGCGCCTGATCAGCCGGTTCGGCGGCGGGCTGCTGGTCCTGTTCGGCGCGCTGATGCTGACCGGTGTCTGGGATACCTGGATGTACTCGCTCAACTCCGCATTCGCGGGCAGCTTCATCGGCTCGGGGCTCTAGATGTCCAACCTCAGCAGGTTGCCGCGTCAGGGATGGCGGCGGCTGACCTCGATGCGGACGGCCATCGTGCTGCTGTTCCTGCTCGCGCTGGCCTCCGTCCCCGGTTCGCTCCTACCGCAACGACCGCTCAACCCGGCCAAGGTGCAGAGCTACCTGCAGACGCACGGCGCCTGGGGCAGGTTCCTCGATGCGATCGGCGGGTTCGACGTCTTCGGATCCGTCTGGTTCTCGGCGGTGTACCTGCTGCTGTTCCTCTCGCTGATCGGCTGCATCGTGCCGCGCATCCGGGTGTACGCCAGGGCCTTGCGGTCACAACCGCTCAAGGCGCCGCGTCACCTGTCCAGGCTCGCCGAGAACGGGCGCTTGGATTCAGCGATGTCGGCCGAGCAGGCCGCGCAACGCGCCAAGGCGATGCTGCGACCCCGTTGGCGGACGGTCACCCGCGTCGAGGACTCCGGCGCCGTGACTGTCTCGGCCGAGAAGGGCTACAGCCGCGAGGCCGGCAACCTGCTGTTCCATGTCTCGCTGCTCGTCGCCCTCGTCCTGATCGCGGCCGGGCGGCTGTTCAGTTACCAGGGCTCGGTCGTGGTGGTGGAAGGCACCGGCTTCTGCAATCCCGGCCTGTACGACTCCTTCCACGCGGGACGCTCGGTGGACGAGTCGAAGGTGGCCAAGTTCTGCATCGACAACCTCAACTCCTTCAACGCGACCTATCTCGCGGACGGCACCCCGTCGCAGTTCCGCGCCGACGTGACGTATTCCGAGGGCGCTAACGGGGCTCCGAAGCACGATCTGATCACGGTCAACCACCCGCTGCGGATGCTGGGCGATCGGATCTACCTGATCAACCACGGCTTCGCGCCCACCGTCACGATCAAACGGCCAGGCAAGGCACCGTGGACGGACACCGAGGCGTTCCTGCCACAGGACGGCTTCCTCACCAGCGAGGGCGTGTTCAAGTTGGTAGGGCCCGCTGGTGAGAGCAAGGACATCGGCCTGCAGGGCCTGTTCGCGCCCACCCCGCAGGACAAGGGCAACGGCGTCATCACCTCGATCTCGCCGCAGGCCAAGAACCCGGTGCTCGCGCTGTTCGCGTTCACCGGCGACACGGGCGTCAACAACGGTGTCGCGCAGTCGGTCTACACCCTCGACACCACGAAGATGACCAAGGTCGGTGCGAAAAACCTGGCGGTGGGCCAGTCGATGTCGTTACCGGACGGGACCACGGTCACCTTCGACGGTTACAAGCAGTGGGCATCGCTGCAGGTGTCGCACGACCCGACCCAGACGTTCCTGCTGATCGCCGCGGTGTCGATGGTGACCGGCCTGCTGGGATCGCTGGTGGTTCGGCGCCGGCGCATCTGGCTGAGAATCAGTGAGGTCGTTCCCGGGCCCGATTCCGGCGACGACGCACCGGCTCGTAGTCTGGTCGAGGTGGGTGGTCTGGCCCGCAACGACTCAGGAAACTTCACCGGCGAGTTCGAGAGTTTGCTGGCCGACCTGCGCACCGCGTTGGACGTCCCCGCGCCGGCCCAGAGCCCCGCGAGGGCCGTGGGCGCCGGCATCGGAAAGGATTGACTGGATGGCGATCAACACCGGGCTGGCTCAACTGTCCGAGGGACTGTGGACCGTCGCGACCGGCACGTACATGCTGGCCGTGGTGGCCTACACCGGTGAATACGCCTTCGGTAAGTCCGGACGCATCGCCAGGACCTCCACCGCCGTGATTCGCGAGCCTGCCATGGCGGGCGCGGTGGCCACGGGTGGATCGGGCCTTCCCCCGTCCCCGGTGGACGGTGCTCTGTACGGTGCTCAGTACGGTGCCGGGACGGTGCAGCGACGCGATTCGGGCAACCGGTGGGGCCGAGCCGCGATCGCGCTGACCGTGCTCGGCCTGATCGTCCACGCCGCCTGCGTGATCATCCGTGGCGTGGCGGTGGATCGAGTGCCCTGGGGCAACATGTACGAGTTCACCCTGGTCGTGGGCCTGATCGCCGTGATCGCCTGGCTGGCCACCCTCGCGCGTATGCCGCAACTGCGTTATCTCGGCCTGTTCGTCATGCTGCCGGTGCTGATCGTGATGTTCCTGGCTGGGACGCTCTACACCAAGGCCTCCAAACTGGTGCCCGCCCTGCAGTCCTACTGGCTGGCCATCCACGTCTCCTCGATCGCGGTGGCCGAGGGCATCCTCATGACGTCAGCGGCGATCACAGCGATGTATCTCATCCGTGCTCGGTACGACCGGATCAGCGCGGGTGTGGGAGCCGACCAGCAGAGGCGGTTCGCCACGCTCGGTGCCCGGCTGCCCGCCGCGGCATCACTGGACAAGGCGGCCTATCGCACGGTCGCGTTCGCGTTCCCGATCTACACCGCGGGCGTCATCTTCGGTGCGATCTGGGCCGAGGCTGCTTGGGGCCGGTACTGGGGCTGGGATCCCAAAGAGACCTGGGCCTTCATCGCGTGGGTCGTCTACGCGATGTACCTGCACGCGAGGGCCACCGCGGGGTGGAAGGGAAGCCGGGCGGGCTACATCAACCTGCTCGGGTTCGCGGCGATGACGTTCAACTTCTTCGTGGTCAACATCGTGATCTCGGGCCTGCATTCCTATGCCGGGCTCAGCTGAGGCTCGGTTCGCGACGTAGCGCGATTGCTCCAGCGGCCGCACACGCTCAGATGCCGCGCAGGTTCAGATGCCCCGCTGGTTCAGATGCCCCGCTGGTTCAGATGCCGCGCAGGAATTCGGGATCGTCGTCCGGACCGACCGGCCCGCGAGGGCCCGGACCGGGGCGGTTGCCACCGAAGCCGCCTGGCCATCCGCCACCGGGTCCGCCGAATTTCGGGCCGGACGGCCCGCTGGATCCGCGGGGATCAGCACCCCGCCGCGGGCGTCCGAGCAGCGCCCACGCCAGCGCGCCCGCCCAGAAGAACAGCAGGACCACGATCACCCAGGCAATCTTCGGTAGGTTTCGCACGCGAGTGCTCTCGGTGGTGATCGAGTCGAAAATGGCCCACAACCAGAACAGCAGGGCGATCAGGAAGAACAGGCCGCCGAGCTTGAGGAACATGCCGCCAGTGTAGGTCGGTTTCGGGGCCGGGATACTGGGCAGCGTGGCCTATACCGATCTGAGCGCGTTTGTGCGGGACCTCGAACGAACCGGGGAACTGGTTCGGGTGACGGCACCCGTCGACCCGCACCTCGAAGTGACCGGCATCGTGCAACGGGTGGTGGCCCAGAACGGTCCGGCGCTGCTGTTCGAGAACCCGACGCGGGGCCAGATGCCGCTGCTGATGAACCTTTTCGGCAGTACCTCCAGGTTGTGCCGCGCGCTGGGCGTAGCCGACTTCGACGAGATCGGCACCCGGATCGGTGAACTGCTCAGGCCAGAGCTGCCGCACGGGCTCGGGGGCCTGCGCGACGCTCTGGGCAAGGCGGCACAGCTTCGCGCGGCGCCCCCCAAGCACGTGAAGAGCGCACCCTGCCAGGACGTCGTGCTGCGCGGGGACGAGGTCGATCTGAACAAGCTTCCCGGCGTGCTGTCCTGGCCCGCGGACGGTGGGGTGTTCCTCAATCTGGGGCTGACCCACACCAAGCATCCGGAGACCGGTGCGCGCAACCTGGGCATGTACCGGCTGCAGCAGCAGGATTCCCGCACGGTCAGCCTGCACTGGCAGATCCACAAGGACTCGACCTCGCACGCCGCGATCGCCGAGCGCCGGGGTGAGCGGTTGCCGGTCGCGATCGCGTTCGGCTGCCCGCCGGCGGTCACCTACGCCGCGAGTGCGCCGCTACCGGCCGACATCGACGAATACCTGTTCGCGGGCTTCCTGCAGCGCGAGCGGGTAGAGATGGTCGACTGCGTCTCCGTCCCGCTGCAGGTGCCGGCCAACGCTCAGATCGTCCTGGAGGGTTGGGTCGAGCCGGGGGAGCGGTTGCCCGAAGGACCGTTCGGCGACCACACCGGCTTCTACACCCCGGTCGAGCCCTTCCCGTTCCTGCGCGTCGACGTGATGACCATGCGAAAGAAGCCGATCTACCAGTCGATCGTGGTCGGCCGCCCGCCCCAGGAGGACGGCCCGCTGGGCAAGGCGACCGAACGGATCTTCCTTCCGCTGATCAAGCTGACCGTGCCCGCGATCGTCGACTACGACCTGCCCGAGGCGGGGGTCTTTCACAACTGCGCGATCGTCTCGATCGACAAGCGGTTCCCCAAGCACGCGCACAAGGTGATGAACGCGATCTGGGGCGCGGGTTTGCTGTCGCTGTCCAAGCTGATCGTGGTCGTCGACAAGGAGTGCAACGTGCACGACTACAACGAGGTGGCCTGGCGCGCCTTCGGCAATGTCGACTACGCGCACGACGTCGTGCACATGACCGGACCGGTGGATCACCTCGACCACTCGTCCTACGAGCAGTTCTACGGCGGCAAGCTGGGGATCGATGCCACCGCGAAGTGGGAAACCGAGGGTTATCGGCGTGCTGGTGGCTGGCCGACCGAGTGCACCCTGGACCAGCAGACCCTCGACCTGGTCGAGCGCCGGTGGCAGGAATACGGCATCGGCTGACCCGACAAGCCCTGACAAGCCGCGACAAGCCGTTATGAGCCCCCGGACAAGCCGCGACGAGCCCTGGTAGTGCGACTCTGCCCGGCGCTGTGCCGCCGAGAGTTGCACGATCGCGGGAAACCGGCCTGGCACACTGATCGGGTGTCATCCTCCGCCGCGACCGCCTCGCTGAGTTCCCCGCGGCCCGGCAAGGTGCGCGCATTCCTCCGCCTGGTCATGATCGAGCATTCGATCTTCGCGTTGCCGTTCGCGCTGATCGCCTCATTTACCGCCATGTGGGCCGATGACCGGCGGGTGCACTGGCTTGTACTGCTGCTGATCATCGCTGCGATGGTGTCGGCCCGGACGGTGGCAATGGCTGCCAACCGGATCCTGGATCGCGGGTTCGATGCGCTCAACCCGCGCACCGCGCACCGCGAGCTCGTGACCGGCGCGCTGTCGCTGTCCGTGGCCTGGCGCGGGCTGCTGATCTCACTGGCGATCTTCCTGGGTTGCGCCGCGGCCCTCGGCCCGCTGCCACTGCTGCTGTCACCGATC
>JAVEES010000040.1 GCA_030840285.1 Pseudonocardiales bacterium | reverse complement strand
CGGGACATGGCCCCGGTGGCCACGTGGTTTCATCCACCCCCGCAAGGGCGACCGTCGAGGTCAGCACGCTCACGGTCGCGGTCCCCGTTGCGGTTCCCCCCGCCCCGCAGTCTCAGCCACCACTGGCGTTCACGGGCACCCAGTCCGCTCGGGCAGCCGTCTTCGGTCTCGGCCTGTTGATCGTCGGTGCGCTGATGCTCATCGGCGGATTGGGACGGCGCCGTAAGAGCTAGCCGAGATTCCCCCGCCCAGCACGACACATTTCACAGTTGAACACCCGATTACAGAAGGAAAGTTGATTTTCATGAACACCGCCACCACCCCCAGCGACAACTCCCGTTCCACTAAGTTGCACGCACCGAGCTATGCGAAGTCCAAGCCCACCTTCCTCGTGGTTGCCGCGGCGCTTGCCGTCACCACGATTGCCGCCGGCTGCACGCCATCCCACAACAAGGATGCGGCCAGTTCGAGCGCAAAGGCCTCCGCCTCCGCCCATCCGAGCGGCTCGAGTGCATCCAAGAGCGAGGCGGGTCTGCCCAGCGGCGTGAGCGGTGCGACCTCGATCCCCAGGAAGGTGGCCAATAACGTGGCGATGCGAAAGCATGTCGCGATGTCCTCGTGCCAGAAGATCGACGGTGGCTGGTCCGCATCCGGAACGGCGACGAATCCCGCGAGCACGCCGGTCGGTTACACGATCACGGTCTTCTTCACGACGACGTCCGCCACCGTGGTCGACACCGGTCAGACGCATGTCGATGTCGCCGCCGGCGGAAAGCAGCCGTGGACCGTATCGAAGAAGTTCCATGCCGCACCGTCGATGCGCTGCGTGCTGGTCGGCGTCGGCTGACCCAACCCAGAAGTCGGCGTTCTCTCGAATGCGTTGCGCCATATGCGTCTAGTTGCATAAGGTGCAACCATTCGACAAACGACGAGAATGAGGCTTCCAGTGGGTCAACTAGTCCGCGGCGTGGTTGCTCGAGGCGCCGGTAAGCCGGTCGAGGTCGTTACGATCAGCGTGCCGGATCCAGGCCCCGGCGAGGCGGTGGTCGCAATCCAGGCGTGCGGCGTCTGCCATACCGACCTGCACTACCGGCAGGGTGGGATCAGCGACGACTTCCCGTTCCTGCTCGGCCACGAGGCGGCCGGCGTCGTCGAAGCCGTCGGAGAAGGCGTCACCGAGGTGGCGCCAGGGGACTTCGTGATCCTTAACTGGCGGGCGGTGTGCGGTCAGTGCCGAGCGTGCCGAAGGGGACGGCCGCAGTACTGCTTCAACACCCATAACGCGCGGCAGAAGATGACCCTGACGGACGGGACGGAGCTCTCCCCTGCGCTCGGTATCGGCGCGTTCGCGGAGAAGACCCTGGTTGCGGCGGGCCAGTGCACAAAGGTGGATGCCGACGCGCCGGCGACCGTGGCCGGACTTCTCGGCTGCGGCGTCATGGCAGGCCTCGGCGCCGCGATCAACACCGGCGGCGTAGGCCGGGGCGATTCGATCGCGGTGATCGGCTGCGGTGGTGTGGGTGCTGCCGCGATCGCGGGTGCCCGACTGGCCGGAGCCGCCACGATCATCGCCATCGACCTCGACGACCGGAAACTTGCCGGTGCCCGGCAGTTGGGCGCCACCCATGCCATCAACTCCGAAGGCCTTGATCGCGACGGGGTGGTGAGCGCGATCCAGCAGTTGACCGGCGGCTTCGGCGCTGACGTGGTCATCGACGCGGTGGGCAGGCCCGAGACGTACCAACAGGCCTTCTACGGCCGCGATCTTGCCGGCACGGTCGTGCTGGTCGGTGTGCCGACGCCGGAGCTCACCCTGGAGCTGCCGCTCATCGACGTGTTCGGCCGCGGTGGCTCGCTCAAGTCGTCCTGGTACGGCGACTGCCTTCCCAGCCGCGATTTCCCCATGCTCATCGACCTGTTCCTCCAGGGCCGTTTGCCGCTGGACAAGTTCGTCAGCGAGACCATCGGCCTGGACGACATCGAAGCGGCGTTCCAGAAAATGCATCACGGTGACGTGCTGCGCTCCGTGGTTGTCCTCTGAAAAGCGGAACCGACCCCGGCGAGTCCTTGACACAGGCGCGATAGCCAGAGATTCTGTTGCGTATAGCGCACGATGTTTTGCTGTACGCAATACCGGAGGTGAGCCCCATGATGGCAGTGTGCCCGCTCGTAGACCTAGCGCGCGGTGAGGCCAGGCGGCTCGATGTCGAGCCTCCGATCGCGGTCTTCCACACCGAGGACGGCGAGCTCTTCGCGATCGACGACACCTGCACGCACCAGGACGCCTCGCTGGCCGACGGCTGGCTCGAGGGATGCGAGGTCGAATGCCCCCTGCATGCCTCGAAGTTCGACCTGCGGACCGGTGCGGTCGATGCGCCGCCCGCCAAGCGCCCGGTACGCACCCATGAGGTTTCCGTCCGCGACGGCGTGATCTTCGTCGGCGTCTCCGCCGACGCGCCTAGCGCGCCTGCCGGCGTGCAGGTCAGCACGAACGCGGCGCCGGTCAGCACCGATGCCACATGAAGGCGGTCGCTGTCGTCGGCGGGTCGCTAGCCGGCCTGTCCGCGGCGCGGGCACTGCGCAACCAGGGCTTCGACGGTCGGGTGAGCGTGATCAGCCAGGAGGTGCACCGGCCTTATGACCGTCCGCCGCTGTCAAAGTCCTTCCTGGCCGGCGCCGCCACCGAGTCGGAACTCGCTCTGGAGGCCGAGGAAGAAGACCTCGATCTCGACTGGCGATTCGGACGGTATGCCACCGCGCTGAGCCCGTCCCAGCGGAGTGTCGAATTGTCGGACGGAACCTCGGTGATCAGCGACGGAATCGTGATCGCGACCGGCGCGAGACCACGCACCCTGGGCGCGGCATCACTTCAAGGGGTGCACGTGCTGCGGACGCTGGAGGACGCGCTCGGCCTCAAGCGGGAACTCGTGCCCGGTACTCGGCTCGTCATGGTCGGCGCCGGCTTCATCGGTGCAGAGGTGGCCTCAACTGCCCGCGGCCTCGGCGTCGAGGTCACGATGATCTCTGCCGCTGCCACGCCGTTGATCGGTCCACTGGGTCAGCAACTGGGCGGCATCGTCTCAGCGCTGCACGCCGAGCACGGCGTGCGCCTGATCGGCGGTGTCGAGGTCACCGGGCTCGCCGGCAGCGAGCGGGTGACGGGCGTCAGCCTGGCCGACGGCCGCATGATCGAGGCCGATGTCGTACTCGTCGCGATCGGCGTCCGGCCCAATACCGAATGGCTGGCGACCTCCGGGCTCGACGCCGCCAGCGGGGTGCTGTGCAACGCCTACGGCGCGACGGAACTGCCCAACGTGGTGGCGGTCGGCGACTGCGCGAGCTGGTACGACCCGGTGCTGGCAGAGCATCATCGCCTGGAGCACTGGACCGGTGCCCGGGAACGGGCGGCCATCGCAGTCAGCTCGCTGCTGTCCGGCGGCTCCGAGAAACGGATGGGCCGGCCGCCCTACTTCTGGTCCGACCAGTACGGCCTGAGGATCCAGCTCGCCGGCCATCTCCGGGCCGCTGACTCCGTCGTGGTCGAGGACGGTTCGGCCGACGACGGCGAATTCCTAGCGGTGTACCGGCGAGGTGATCAACCGGTAGCAGTCCTGGCATTAGGACACGGCAAGTCCTTCATGCGTTGGCGGCGGCAACTCGCCTCGCAGGCCCTTTCAGATCCCGTTTCCACACTCTGAGCAGGACGACAGGAGCACACGTGTCGACGACCAGCCTTCCGGAAAGCCTCATCTCGACGCTGCCCGGGCATTACTACACCGACGAGAACATCTTCGAGCTCGAACAGCAGCG
>JAVEES010000398.1 GCA_030840285.1 Pseudonocardiales bacterium | reverse complement strand
GTGAACCTGACCGACGGCCTGGACGGGCTGGCGGCCGGCGCGGCGGCCATGGTGTTCGGCGCGTTCACGTTGATCTCGTTCCTGCAATTCCGAAATCCCTGCGGCGCCAACCCGGTCGGCGGCTGTTACCAGGTACGGGACTCCCTCGACCTCGCGCTCGTCGCGGCGTCGGCGATGAGCGCGTGCTTCGGCTTCCTGTGGTGGAACGCCTCGCCCGCACAGATCTTCATGGGCGACACCGGTTCGATGGCGCTCGGCGGCCTGATGGCGGGGTTGGCGATCCTGTCCCGCACCGAGTTGCTGCTGGTCGTGCTCGGCGGGCTGTTCGCGATGGTGACCCTGTCCAGCGTCATCCAGACGGCCTGGTTCAAGTACACCCGGATTCGTTACGGCACCGGCAGACGGGTGTTCCGGATGGCGCCGTTCCACCATCATTTCGAGCTGGGCGGCTGGGAGGAAGTCACCACGATCGTCCGCTTCTGGATCGTCGGTGGCCTGGCAGTCGCCTTCGGTATGGGGCTGTTCTATGCCGAGTTCATTTCCTACGGCTGAGTCGATGAACGAGTTCTCCTCGCCCGCTGATTTCGCGGGGCGCACGGTGCTGGTCTGCGGTGCCCGGGTGGCCGGCGCCTCGGCGGCTCGTGCTTTGCTCAAGCTCGGTGCCACAGCATTGGTCACCGATTCCGGGCCTGATGGCCTTGGCAGCGCATTGCCCTCCGGTGCGCGGTTCATCGGCTCTGTCGACCAGCTTCCCGAGGGCATCGATGCCGTCGTGACGTCACCGGGGCTGCGTCCGGACAATCCGCTGTTGCTGCAGGCCGGCGCGGCCGGCCTGCCGGTCTTCGGTGAGCTGGAGTTCGCCTGGCGCATCCGGGGAAACAACCACGCGCCGTGGCTCATGGTCACCGGTACGAACGGCAAGACGACCACGGTGCGGATGCTCGAATCGATCTTGCGCGCAGCCGGCTTGAGCGCGCTCGCGGTCGGCAACGTCGGAGTTCCGATCATCGACGCGGTACTGGCCGAACCGCCCTACGACGTGCTCGCGGTCGAAGCCTCCAGCTTCCAGCTGTTCCATTCACAGACGCTGGCTCCGCGCGCCGGCGCGCTGCTGAACCTGGCCGCCGATCACCTGGACTGGCACGGCACGATGGCCGAGTATGCGGCGGCCAAGCACAAGGTGTGGGACGGTGAACTCGCGATCGGCAACGCCGACGACCCCGCGGTGGCACGGTTGCTCGACGCCAGCGGCAATGGCGCCCGCCAGAGCTTCACGATCGGTGAGCCGGCGGCGGGCCAGTTCGGGGTCCGCGACGGCGTCCTGATCGACCGTTTCGGGGCACCGTTGCTTCCCGCGGACGAGGTACGCCCGCCGGGCAGTCACAACGTGGCCAACGCGTTGGCAGCGGCTGCCTTGGCCGAGGCGTGCGGGGTCGGTGCCGAGTCGATCGCTGCCGGCCTGCGGTCCTTCGTGCCTGATCGGCACCGCAATGAGTTCGTTGCCGAAGTCGCAGGCGTGGAGTACATCGACGATTCGAAGGCGACCAACCCGCATGCCGCCGCCGCTTCCCTTGCCGCCTACGACTCGATCGTCTGGATCGCCGGCGGCCAGCTCAAGGGCGCACCGGTGGACGAACTTGTCGCTCAATTCGGCCCCCGGTTGCGAGCGGCTGTGCTACTCGGTGCGGATCGCCTGGAGATCGCCCATGCATTGGCGCGACACGCACCAGATCTCCCCGTAATCATCGTGTCAAGGAACGACGATGGAGCGATGAGTGATGTGGTGGCGGCCGCCGCGTCGCTGGCCGCTGCCGGCGACGCGGTTCTGCTTGCGCCCGCAGCCGCATCGCTGGACATGTATCCCAGTTACTCCGCACGTGGGCAGGCCTTCGCAGACGCGGTCGCGCAATTGCCAGGCTCGGCGGCCTCGACTGAAGATGCGGTTTCGACGTGATCGGCGAACTGAAGTCCCGATTCGGCGGCACCCGGATGGGGCGTGCTTCCGGCCGCTACCTCGAAACCCCTTTCGCCTCGGTGCAATTGATGCTGGCAGCCGGTGGTGGGCTGCTGATCTTCGGTCTGATGATGTCGGCCTCGACCACGATCTCCGCGTCACTGCACACCACCGGTAACGCGATCTGGACGCAGCTGATCCGTGAGGTCGAATTTCTCGTGTTCAGCCTGCCGGTGTTCTGGATCGCGATGCGAATGCCGCCGTGGCTCTACCGCAAGCTTGCCTATCCGATTCTCGGACTGTCGACGCTGTCGCTGCTGGCCGTGCTGGTGCCGCACATCGGGACGACGATCAACAGTGCGCATCGATGGATCCAGTTGGGGCCCTTCACCGTCCAGCCGTCGGAATTCGCCAAGCTGGCGATCTTGATCTGGGGCGCGGACCTGCTCGCCCGCAAGGAAGCGTTGAAGTCGCTGGACTCCGCACGCCACGTGCTGCTCCCGCTGGTGCCAGGTTTCGCCGCCATGATCACGCTGGTCATGATGGAGCCGGACCTCGGGACCAGTTTGTGCTTCATGTTGCTGCTGATGGGCCTGCTGTGGATGGTCGGCCTGCCGCTGCGGTACTTCACGTGCATGGTGCTGGTGATCGCCGGACTCGTGACACTTCTTGCCATTGCCGAGCCGTACCGCCTGCAGCGACTGACCACGTTCATGCATCCCTCGGTTGACCCGAACGGTGCGGGTTTCCACACCATCCAAGGCTTGTACGCACTGTCCACCGGCGGCATCTTCGGCGTCGGCCTCGGCCAGGGCACCTCGAAATACGGCTGGGTACCCAACGCCAATACCGACTACGTCTTCGCGGTCGTGGGCGAGGAACTCGGTTTGCTGGGTGCGCTCGCGGTGCTCTTGCTGTTCGGGCTGTTCACCTACGCCGCGATGCGGATCGCACTGCGAAGCAACGATGCCTTCGTCCGGCTGGTCGCCTCAGGCGCCGCCATCTGGATCGCTGGTCAGGCCCTCATCAATCTCGGATACGTCACGGCGTTGCTGCCCGTGACGGGAATCCCGCTGCCGTTCATCTCCAATGGCGGCACGTCGCTGATCCTCACCTGCGGCGTGCTCGGCATGCTCGTTTCCTTCGCCAGGCACGAGCCCGCAGCGGTGAAGGCGGCACAGCGGAGCGCCCAGCAGGACCGGGTACCGCGCTGGGTTCGCTGGCTCCGGCTCGGCACTCCCAAGACCGCCGCCCCGCGCATCCGAACGGCCGCACCGAAGCAGGCTCGGCCGGCCTCGGCGAGCAGGACGGCGGCAGCTCGCACCGCTCCAGCAGCAGCTCCCGGAGCCACTCCCGTAGCCGCTCCCGCAGGCTCTGCGACGGCGAGCGTGCGGACCCGGCCCGCGGCTGCCTCGCCGCGACCAGCCGTCCGCCGCGCACCGCAGCCCGGTCGCCAACCGGCCGCGAATCGGCCGAGCGACACCGCCGCGCGGCTGCGGCCCACCGGCACCGAATCGGGAGTTCGGCGGGCACGATGAACCCGCTATCCGTCGTGGTCGCCGGAGGTCATTCGGCCGGCCACATCGAACCTGCCATGAACGTGGCCGATGCGATCCGCCGGCTCGCGCCGGACACGGTGATCACCGCGCTCGGTACCGAGCGAGGGTTGGACACCGCCCTTATTCCTGCGCGTGGCTACCCGCTCGAGCTGATCCCGCCGGTACCGCTGCCCCGCAAGGTCAATGCCGCGCTGTTTCGGGTCCCCGCTCGCGTCGCCGGCGCGGTGCGCGCGGCAGGCAACGTGCTGGACCGGGTACAGGCCGACGTGGTGGTCGGTTTCGGCGGCTACGTGGCAGTGCCGGCGTACCTGGCTGCCCGCAGGCGGGGCATTCCGATCGTCGTCCATGAGGCGAACGCCCGCCCCGGCGTGGCCAACCGCCTCGCGGCGCGACTGACCAGGCACGTCTTCACGGCCTCCGATGCCGTCCGGATCCGGCACGGCCGCCCGATCGGGATACCCCTGCGCCCGGCTATCGCCGAGCTGGATCGCAGCGCGGCGCGCCCAGCCGCCCGAGCCGCGCTCGGGTTGGAGCCGCAGTGGCCGACCCTGATGGTGACCGGCGGATCTCAGGGCGCGCAGCGGATCAACGCCGCGGTACGGGGCTCGGCCGACGCCTTGGCGCTGGCAGGGATTCAGGTCTTGCACATCGCGGGCAAGAAGAACCCCCTCGATCCGCCACCCCGCGTCGAGGGTCAGCCGCCCTACCTCGTGCTGCCCTACCTGGAGACGATGGCTGATGCCTACGCGGCCGCGGACTTCGTGATCTGCAGGTCCGGCGCGATGACCTGCGCCGAACTGACGGCGGTCGGACTGCCCGCCGCGTATGTACCGTTGCCGCTGCGCGGTGGTGAGCAGCGGCTCAATGCCGAACCGATCGTCGCGGCCGGCGGCGGTCTGATGGTCGCGGACGCGGACTGCACGCCCGCGTGGGTAGCGGACAATGTGGTGAGGGCGATGACCGATCCGAAGCGACTTGCCTCGATGGCTGAGGCAGCGCGGCGCTCGGGTGCCCGTGACGCGGGCGCGGTGCTCGCTCGAGAGGTTCTGGAGGTAGCTCGTGGCCGGCGAGCCTGAGGATGCGGTGCAGGGCTCTGCACCGGGCGCCTGGCTGCCGCCGGGGGCTACCCGGGCGCAGTCCAGCTACGAGCGTCCCGCCGACTGGTCGGCGCCGGGTGCGGCGTTGGTTTCCACCGCGGCCACCGAGATAATCCCGTCCGCGGACGAACTCGGCCGGGTGCACATCATGGGCATCGCCGGCGCGGGAATGAGCGGTCTGGCGCGGATCATGCTGGCGCGTGGTTTGCCGGTCTCCGGCTGCGAGGGGCGTGAATCGACGACCGTCACAGCCCTGCGGGCACTGGGCGCCGACGTTTCTATCGGGCATTCCCTGGATCACTTGAGCGATATCGACACCCTCGTCTACACCACCGCGATCAATCCCAAGCACTTCGAACTGACCGGTGCGCGCGAGCGGGGATTGCGGGTCCTGCGCCGGGCCAGCGGGCTGGCCGCGATGATCACGGGCAGGCGAGCGGTGGCTGTCGCCGGTACGCACGGCAAGACCACGACCACGTCGTTGCTCACTGTCGCGACCCAGGCCGGAGGGCTTGATCCCTCTTTCGCCATCGGGGGAAACCTCTACGAGTCCGGCCTCAACGCGCATGCCGGCAGCGGTGACCTGTTCATCGTGGAGGCCGACGAGAGCGACGGTTCTTTCCTGCTGCTACGTCCAGAGCTGGCGATCATCACCAATGTCGAGGCCGACCATCTGGAGAATCACGGCGATCTCGAGGGAATCTTCGCTGCCTTCGAGCTTTTCGTCGATCGGATCGAGGCGAACTCACCCACCGGTGGCGTCCTGCTGACCTGCGCCGACGACGCCGGGGCCCGGCGGATAGCCGAGTACGCGCGCAACCATGGTGTGCGGGTGAAGACCTACGGCGAGTCCGAGGATGCCGACATCAGGGTGTCGGACATCGTCGAGAATGCAGACTCTGTCGAATTCACCGTCTCTGGCGGAGCCGACGATCCGTTGCGCCTGAAGATCGGCTCGTTGCTCGGGAAGCACATGGCGCTCAACGGGGCGGGCGCCTTCGCCCTCGCGCTGGAGCTCGGCCTCGATATCGACAAGCTGGCCGAAGCCTGGCAGAACTTTCAGGGCGTCCACCGGCGCTTCGAATTCCGGGGCGAGGCCGGGGGAGTGCGGGTGTATGACGACTACGCCCATCACCCGACCGAAGTTCGCGCGGCGCTGTCCGCCGCTAAGTCCGTCCTTCGAGTCGGTGGCCGGCAGCCAGACAGCGCCGCAGGCAACGACGGGTCCGCGGGTCGGCTTATCGCGGTCTTTCAACCGGGAACGTACAGCCGTACCCAGATCTTCGCGCACGAATTCGCCGATGCGATGGCGGTGGCCGACATAGCGGTGGTGATGGATGTCTTTCCGGCCCGCGAAGAGCCCATTCCTGGAGTAACCGGAGCGCTTATCGCGGACCTGGTACCGCTGCCAGAGACTCAGGTCATGTATGAGTCGAGCTGGACCGCGACCGCCGGTCGGATCGCCGAACTCGCGCAGCCAGGCGATGTCGTGATGACCATGGGCATCGGCGATGTCCACCTGCTGTGCCCGGAGATCCTCGCCGCTGTCGCGGCGCGGGGCGAGCGCCCGTGATCGGGCTGCAGGACCCTCCGGTGGCCCGCTCGGCTCAGCGGGGCCCGATCCGCCGCTGGATGGTGGTGCTCGCCGTGGCGGTGGCGTTGCTGTCGCTGATCTGGCTGGTCGGTTTCTCGCGGGTACTCGGCGCATCCAACGTCACGGTGCGTGGCACGAAGCTGCTGTCCGCACAGCAGGTTCGAGCGGCGGCGGCGATCGAACCCGGTACCCCGTTGATCCGCCTGAACACCAGCGCTGTCCAGCGGCGAATCGAAAGCCTGCCCGCCGTCCGCTCGGCGCGCGTGAGTACGACCTATCCGACGACGGTCACCATTACGGTCATCGAGCGCGTCGCCGTGGGTTATCGCAGTACCAGCAGTGGAATCGTCGGGGTCGACGCCGGCAACGTCGAGTTCCGAAAGCTGGCCGGCCCGCCGAGAGGTCTTCCGCAGCTGGGCGCAAGCGGTGGGCCGGACGCCGACACCGCGGTCGCGGCCGTCGCGGCCGCGCTGACGCCAGGGCTGCGCCCGCTGGTCGCCACGGTCTCGGCGAGCACTCCCGAATCGGTGACGCTGCGGTTGGCCGATGGGCGCACCGTGCTGTGGGGCGGCACGGACCGCAATGCCGATAAGGCGAAACTGCTCTCGGTGTTGTTGAAACAACCCGGGACGTACTTCGACATCAGCGATCCCGACACCGTGATCAGCCGCGGCGGCAACTGAATCTGCCCATCAAATGAGGCGTGTCGCGGCGCGCCTGCTTGAAGATGGAGTTCGGCCAACTACCTTCGCATCTATCGCTCAGGTTGACATAACGTTAAGGGTCTACCTGAGGGTGAGAGTTCAATACCGACGATCGAAAGCAGGAGCCATGACTCCACAGCCCACACATCTGACAAATGCGGTGGCACTGTGACGCCCCCGCACAACTACCTCGCGGTCATCAAGGTCGTCGGTGTCGGCGGCGGTGGCGTCAACGCCGTTAACCGGATGATCGAGCAGGGCCTCAAGGGCGTCGAGTTCATCGCGGTGAACACCGATGCGCAGGCACTGCTGATGTCGGACGCGGACGTCAAGCTCGACGTCGGTCGAGAACTGACCCGCGGGCTCGGTGCCGGCGCCCAACCCGAGGTCGGTCGCAAGGCCGCCGAAGATCACCGCGACGAGATCGAAGAGGTGCTCAAGGGCGCCGACATGGTCTTTGTCACCGCGGGTGAGGGTGGCGGCACGGGCACGGGCGGCGCTCCGGTGGTTGCCAGCATCGCCCGAAAGCTCGGTGCCCTGACGATCGGTGTCGTGACTCGGCCATTCTCCTTCGAGGGCAAGAAGCGTGCGACCCAGGCCGAGACCGGCATCGACCAGCTGCGCTCCGAGTGCGACACGTTGATCGTGATCCCGAACGATCGGCTCTTGCAGATCTCGGACCACAACGTCTCGGTGATGGATGCCTTCCGCAGCGCGGACCAGGTGCTGCTGTCCGGTGTCCAGGGCATCACAGATCTGATCACCACGCCGGGTTTGATCAACCTCGACTTCGCTGACGTCAAGAGCGTCATGAGCGGTGCGGGCTCTGCCCTCATGGGCATCGGCTCGGCCAGGGGAGAAGGGCGCTCCCGCGCCGCGGCCGAGATGGCGATCGCCTCGCCGCTGCTCGAGGCCAGCATGGAGGGCGCACACGGCGTGCTGCTGTCCATCTACGGTGGCTCGGACCTCGGGCTGTTCGAGATCAACGACGCGGCCTCGCTGGTTGCCGAATCCGCGCATCCGGACGCCAACATCATCTTCGGTGCGGTCATCGACGACACGCTCGGCGACGAGGTGAAGGTGACCGTGATCGCCGCTGGCTTCGATTCGGGACAGCTGCCCTACAAGAAGGTGGACCTGCGCCGCGACGCGGGCTCAGAGCCCGCGTCGCAGTCCTCGGCGCAACCGGTGTCGCCGGCCCCGGCCGTTGCTGCGCCACCGCCGGTAACCGCGCCCACGACGGCGTCGCCGGGTGCCTCGTGGACCCCCAACCTTCCGCCGATGCGCCGGCCGGTCGAGCTCGACTCCGAGGAGTTGGACGTACCGGACTTCCTCAAATAGCCATCACGGTCGTCATGAACCAAGCCGACAGTCGGCGCGATGAGTTGCGGGACAACCTGGCGCTCGTGCGCTCTCGGATCGACCAGGCCTGCGGGACGGCCGGACGCGACCCGTCAGAGGTGCACCTCATCGCCGTGACGAAGCTCTTTCCTGCCTCGGACGCGGCGCTGCTCGCCGAACTCGGAGTTCACGACCTCGGCGAGAGCCGGGATCAGGAAGCCTCGGTCAAAGCCGCGCAGGTCTCGGAATTGACTACCGCTACCGTGCGCTGGCATTTCGTGGGACGGCTGCAGTCCAACAAGGCGCGATCGGTGGCGGCCTATGCGCACCTCGTACACAGCCTGGATCGGCCCGTACTGGTCGAGGCATTGAGCGCAGCTCGGCGCCGGCTCGGCCGAGGTGAACTAGAGGTACTCATTCAGGTCAGCCTGGATGAAGACGTGGATCGCGGCGGAGTTCACCCCGATGGCTTGGCTCAGTTGGCCGATCAGGTTGCGGACGCGGAGCAGTTGACGCTGGCGGGACTGATGGCAGTGGCGCCATTGAATGCCGCACCGGACCCGGCATTCGAACGACTCGCCGAACTCGCTGGGCAACTACGGTCCCAACATCCGGGCGCGACGGTCCTGTCTGCGGGCATGAGCGGCGATTTCGAGTCCGCGATCCGCCATGGGGCGACACACGTGCGAATCGGTACGGCGTTGCTCGGCCGTAGAGCGCCCTCTTTCGGATAACGTCGGCCACGCACAGCGGGCAGTATCAACACAGGAGGACGGAATGGCTACAGCCTTTCGGAAGATGGGCGTCTACCTCGGTCTCGTCGAGGACGACGACTATGCCGATGGGACCGAGTCCTACGGCGCCCTCGCCCGCGACCCTCAGTACAACCGGCGCGGTGAGGTCGAGGTCGCTCAGCCCCGCGGCTATGACGGCCACGTTGCTGAGGCGCACGGCGGCGATGTCTATGACGACTACGAGGTCGCCTACGAGCAGCCCACCCAGCGCATCACCACGCTGCACCCTCGCACCTACAACGAGGCGAAGACCATCGGCCTGCAGTTCAGGGCCGGCACACCGGTCATCATGAACCTGACCGAGATGGACGATGCCGACGCCAAGCGGTTGGTCGACTTCGCCGCGGGTCTCACCTTCGGCCTGCACGGCAGTATCGAGCGGGTCACCCCCAAGGTGTTCTTGCTCAGCCCGCACAACATCACGGTGACGGCCGCTGACAAGCAGCGGATCGCCGAGGGCGGCTTCTACAACCAGAGCTAGCAGCGCACCGGCCAGGGGCCGTTGGCGGGTATCGCCGGCCTTGGATGTCAGACTGGAGACATGGCGACGTTCTGGGCGGCGATAGGGCTCCTGCTTCTGCTGTTCTATCTCATGGTCGTCGCCCGCTTGATCGCCGAGACCACCCGAAGTTTCGCCCACTCCTGGCGTCCGGTGGGCCTAACCGCAGTCGGCCTCGAAGTGATCTATTCCATTACCGATCCGCCGATGAAGCTGCTCCGCCGGCTGATACCGCCATTGCGACTCGGTGGCATCAGCATCGATATCAGCGTGATCGTGCTCTTCATCATCATCTTGATCCTGCAGCAGGTGGTGGCGGCGCTCGCCGGGGCTGCCTACCATCCGGCACGATAAAGGCGCGCATTCACGGCAGTTGGCCCAGTTTGTGGTCGTGAATCGCACGTCCTACACACGATGGCTGCCGCTGATCGGTATTCTCTTCCTGCGCTCACTTAACAGCTGAGAGCACAGCGGCTACCTTTCAGGTTGCCGCTGGTGACCCGCCCGTCCGATCTCCAGGACGAGGTATACCCCTCGCGGGGGCTATCTCGTCCCGAACACATGAGGTGAATCGATGCCTTTGACACCCGCTGAAGTCCACAATGTGGTCTTCAAGAAGCCCCCGATTGGCAAGCGCGGGTACGACGAAGAAGAGGTCGACGCCTTTCTCGACATCATCGAGGTCGAGCTCGCGAGGCTGATCGAAGAGAACAAAGAGCTGCGCGACCGCGCTGACAAGGGTGGCGCCCCCGCGGCGGCACCGGCACAGGGCGGCGATCAGGCAGCTCTGAACGCGGCTCGGGAAGAGGCTCGCAAGCTCCAATCGCGGGTCGGCGAACTCGAGGGCGCGCTGAACCAGGCCAAGCAGGGTGCAGCCAAGGCGCAGCAAGATCTCGCCGCGGCACAGCAGGAAGTCGCCGCATCCCGCCAGCGCGGTGCCGCTGCCGGTGGCGACGCCGCCGCACTCGCCGCCGCTCGGGACGAGAACCAGCGCGTGTCGGTTCGCGTCTCAGAGCTCGAGACCGCCCTCAACGCCGCTCAGCAAGAGCTGGCGGCAGCGCGGGCGGCTGCCCAGGCGGCGCAGCAGGGTGGTGGCGCACCAGCTGCTGCAGCTGGCGGCGTGAACCAGTTGAGCCAGGCCGAGCGGGTGCTCGCGCTGGCGCAGCAGGCAGCCGACGAGCAGACCGCCGCTGCCCGGGCACACCACGAGAAGACGCTGGCCGACGCCAAGGCCCACCAGGAACGCGTCCAGGCCGACGCCCGCGCCTTCCACGAGAAGACGGTCAGTGAGGCGCAGGCCCGCGCCGACCAGCTGGACCGCGAATCGCGGGCCAAGGCCACCAACACCGTTCAAGAGGCCGAGCAGCGGGCAGCGCAGATCACCAACCAGCTCGAGCAGCGCAAGGCGGCTCTGGAGAAGCGGCTGGAGGAACTGCGGACCTTCGAGCACGAGTACCGCTCGCGGCTCAAGAGCTACCTCGAGTCGCAGCTGCGCGATCTGGACGCCAGTGGCAAGGCGGAGCCCGCGGGCGCTGCCCCAGGCCGCGACGGCGACGGTAACGGCTGAACTGGCTGAGACCGCTACGAGGCGACGGCGTGCAGTTGGTAATCCTCCTCCTGCTCGTCGTCGCCCTCGGCTTTCTCATCCTGGGTCTGGTTGCATCCAGCGTCCCGCTGGTGATCGCCTCCATCGTGGCGAGTCTCCTGGCCGGCACTGCGGTCATCCGGCATCGCAAGGCCGCGGCCGCCCTCGCCGAGCCAGCCGCCGGACCGGCCGCACCAGCTGAACCAGCCGCACCAGCTGAGCAGGCCGCACCGGCCGTACCGGCCCGTTCGGCTAGTCGAGCTGCACTGGTCGAACCAGCTGAAGCTGATGTCACCCCGGCCGTCGCGGCGGTCGCCGATGACGCCTTACTCGATCCTCCGGTGGCGCTGACCGAGGCGCCGCTACGCGCGCACGGCGGCGATACGGTGTGGGTCGTCGACGGCCGTCCGCGCTATCACGTCTCGGGGTGCGACTTCCTGATCGGCAAACGGGCCGAGCCGGTCCCCTTACGGCAGGCCAGCGAAGACGGCTTCACGCCCTGTGCCCGCTGTGATCCCGATACGGCGCTCGCCGCTCTCCCGCCCGCGGGGGACACAGAGTTGCCGAATCAGCTCTGAGCACTCCTCGCCAGCCACACGTGCAGGCCCAGTTCGAGATCCACGGCCTCGAAGCCGCCAGCGGCGTCGGCCGGCTCACCTTCGAGGATCGACGTGGCCAGCACTTCGCGTGCCAGCTCGTCGCGATGCGCCCGGATGGTCTCGGCGGGCTCGGGCGAGCCGCCGACCCGCCAGTGCAGGGTGATCCGATCTGTCACCTCGAACCCTGCGTTCTTTCGGGCCTCCTGCACGATGCGCACGATGTCGCGCAGCAGGCCCAGCCGGCGCAGTTGCGGGGTCAGCTCGAGATCCAGCGCGACCGTCTCGGCACCGGACGCTTCCACCGCCCAGCCCGATGAAGGCGCCTCGCTGATGATCACCTCGTCGGCGGTGATCTCGCCGAACTCGCCGAGCACGAAACTGCCCTGAGTACGCACCGAATGCGCGATGCTGCCCGCATTGGCAGATGTGACCGCGGCTGCAACCTCCTTGGTCTGCCCGCCGAACCGCTTCCCCAGTGCGCGGAAGTTCGGTTTGACCGTCACCGTGATGATGTCGTCTGTCCCCGCGAGTTCGGCCAGCTCGACCACGTTCAGCTCGTCGGCGACCTCTCGCCGCAATGATTCGGGCAGCGCGTCCCATCCCGGCGCCGACACCAGGGCACGCGCCAGTGGCTGCCGCGTCTTCACGCTCGAGCCTGCCCGCGCGGCCCGTCCCAACTCGACCAGCCGACGGACCAGCGCCACCTGCTCGCAGAGCGCCTGGTCAACCGGCTCATCGGTGGCCGGCCAGCCGGCCAGATGCACCGACTCGATCGCGGTGGAGTTCGCGAACAACGCCTGCCATACCTTCTCGGTCACGAACGGCACGAACGGCGCGAGCAAGCGGGTCAGCACATCCAGGCAATCGTGCAAGGTCTGCAGCGCAGCGCCGTCACCGTCCCAGAACCGTCGCCGGGACCGGCGCACGTACCAGTTCGAGAGGTCATCGATGAGGCCGGCCAGCGCCTTGCCGGCTCGCGCCGGGTCGTAGGACTCCAGAGCGGCGTCCACCTCGGCAGCCACCCGCGCGCTCTCGTTGCGAGCCCACCGATCGAGCTGGTTCTCAGCCGCGGAGGTTGTGCTCGAGCCCGGCACCCAATCGTTGGCCCGCGCGTACAAGGACTGGAACGAGGCGATGGACCAGTACGTCCGCAGCACCTTCGAGGCGATCTCTTCGAGGTTCTTGTGGCCGACCCGACGCGCCGACCAGGGCGACCCGCTGGCCAGCATGAACCAGCGCACCGCATCGGCACCGTGTTGATCCATCAACGGGATCGGCTCGAGGATGTTGCCAAGGTGCTTGCTCATCTTGCGGCCGTCCTCGGCGAGGATATGGCCCAGGCACACCACGTTGCGATAGCTCGACTGGTCGAAGACCAGCGTGCCGATCACCATCAGCGTGTAGAACCAGCCCCTGGTCTGGTCGATCGCTTCGGAGATGAAGTCAGCCGGGTACATCTCGCGGGCTAGGTCGGCGTTGAGGTGCGGCGCACCGAACTGCGCGAAGGGCATCGAGCCCGAGTCGAACCAGCCGTCGATCACCTGTGGGACACGGCGGAACGTGCCTTCGACTCCGGGCAGCACGAAGCTCGGCGCATCGACGAAGGGACGGTGCGGATCGAGCTCTGACAGGTCTTCGCCGGTAAGTTCGGACAGCTCTGCCAGTGACCCGACGCAGACGAGATGGGACGGGTCGACGTCGTTGCGCCAGATCGGCAGTGGCGTACCCCAGTACCGGTCGCGCGAGACCGCCCAGTCGATGTTGTTCTTCAGCCAGTCGCCATAACGCCCGTGCTTGATGGTTTCGGGGTACCAGTTGGTCTGCTCGTTCTCACGCAGCAGCGCGTCCTTGCGGGCCGTCGTGCGGATATAGAACGACGGAAGCGCGTAGTACATCAGCGGGGTGTGACAGCGCCAGCAGTGCGGGTAGGAGTGCTCGTAGTTGAGGTGGCGGAACAGGAGCCCGCGCTTGACGAGCGAAGAGACCAGTTGGGCATCGGCGTCCTTGAAGAAGACGCCACCCACCTCAGGCACCTCGGGCAAGAAATGCCCGTCCTTGCCGACCGGCTTGACGACCGGGAGCCCGTAGGCGCGGCAGGTCGCCAGGTCGTCCGCGCCGAACGCAGGCGACTGGTGCACCAGGCCCGAGCCGTCCTCGGTCGTCACGTACTCGGCGAGCACGACGTAGTGGGCAGGGTGTTCGGGGTCGCCGATCTCTACGTAGTCGAAGGGCCGCTGGTAGCTCCAGCGTTCGAGGTCGCGGCCGGAGTATCGGGCCAGTTCGGTGAACTCGGCTCCGTCCAGAGCCTTGTGCACGAGCGGTTCGGCGATCACCAGGGTGTCCTGGCCCGAGGCCACGACGAGATAGGTGACGTTCGGGTTGACAGCGACCGCGGTGTTGGAAACCAGCGTCCACGGGGTCGTCGTCCAGACGAGAAGGTCGGCCCGTCCGGCGTGGGGCCCTGAGGTGAGCGGGAATTTCACGTAGACGGAGGGATCCACCACCGTCTCATAGCCCTGTGCGACCTCGTGGTCGGACAGCCCGGTTCCGCATCTGGGGCAGTAGGGAGCGACCCGGTGGTCTTCGACCAGCAGGCCCTGGTTGAAGATCTCTTTCAGGGCCCACCAGACCGACTCGATGTAGTCGGGATTCATCGTCCAGTAGGCGTTCTCGTAATCCGCCCAGTAGCCCATCCGCTCGCTCATGGTCGTGAACTGATCGACATTGCGCTGCACCTCGGCGCGACACTGAGCGTTGAACTCCGCGATCCCGTAGCGCTCGATGTCCGGCTTGCCGGTGAACCCGAGTTGCTTCTCGACCGCCAGCTCGACCGGCAGGCCGTGACAGTCCCAGCCGGCCATCCGCGGAACGTGGTAACCCTTCATAGTCTTGAACCTGGGGAAGAGGTCCTTGAACGCGCGAGCTTCGATGTGGTGAGTGCCCGGGGTGCCGTTCGCCGTCGGCGGCCCCTCGTAGAAGGAGAAGATGGGGCCACCGGAGGTCTGCTCCAGGCTGCGCTGGAAGATCTTTGCCGAGCGCCAGAAGTCGATGACCTCGTGGTCGTTGGCCGCCAGATCCACATGGGCGGGCAGCGGCTGGTAGCCGGCTGGGGCGGGCTGCTCTGACATCGGTGCTCCTTCGACTGATTCTGGCCGGCCGGTGACCGGATCGATCCAGCGAAGGGACGACGGAGGCCGCCGCGGTACCACCCTTCTTGACGTCCGGTACCGCTGGACGCCCGCTCATCCGTGGTGCAACCGGTTCTACTGAGGCCGATCGGCCCGTTCTTCCGAAGCTCGGAGGTGATTTCGGCACCGGACGTCATCCCGGGCTCACACCAACCCCGGGTCGCTCGAATGCGTCTCCGGCGCTACTTGTCCTCGTCAGCGCACTCGTGAGTCTACGGGGTCGGACAAACTCAAACGGCCTTGCCGGTAGCCTTGCGGTCAATTCGGCTGATTCCGGCAGATTGTGATTTCGGCGTGGCCCCTAGCGCCTAGATCAACTCACTCGTATCGTGAGCGCTTTGCTGGACGCGGCGAACGCGTCGGCGAATGAGGTCGGAGGGCCGCAATGGCGGGTGTTCGAGGACGGATGGGACTAGCCTTGCGTCGGGCGTCCGGAAAAGCGGCTACAGCACTAAGTGCACCGGCTAAGAAGACGCCACCGGCCAAGAAGGCGCCATCCGCCGAGAAGACCGCGCCGGTGAAGAAGGCCGCCATCGCCAAGAAGACGGCACCGGCCAAGACGGCACCAGCCAAGACGGCACCGGCCAAGAAGACGGCACCGGCCAAGAAGACGGCACCGGCCAAGAAGACGGCACCGGCCAAGAAGACGACACCGGCCAAGAAGACGACACCGGCCAAGAAGACGACACCGGCCAAGAAGACGACACCCGCCAAGAAGACGACACCCGCCAAGAAGATGGCGCCGGCACGCTCGGCTCAACAGACAGCCGATTCCGCTCTATCCGCAAGGAGCGCAACAGCTGTGACTGCAACCAGTTCGCCAGCGAAGAACTCGACGCCGGCCCGCAAAGTCAGGCCCGCTGCCGCGGGGTCGTCCACCGCGGCGAAGGCAACCGGGCGATCAGCCTCGACCAGGAAGGCGCCCGTCGTGAAGGCCGCCCCGAAAGCTGAGGCCGCTACTGCCGATCTTGCGAACACCGCTCCGGTGAAGGTCGCTCCCGTGAAGGTCGCATCGGTGAAGAAAACCACCGCCACGCGAGTGCCCACCAAGAAGGCGCCCGCGCCGGCCGGTGCTCAGCCGGTGAAGAAGTCCGCGGCCAAGTCGGCAAAGGTCAACGGCGCGGAGCTGCCCAAGTCGGAGCTGAGCCAGCGGGAACTGGCGACGCTGCGCGCCCAGCTCGAGGCCGAACTGACGGAGTTGCAGGCCGAATACGAGCGATCCATCAGCGAGCTCAACGACCTGCAGCAGGCCAACACCGACGGCGCTGGCGACGATCAGGCCGATGCCGGCAGCAAGACCTTCGAGCGCGAGCAGGAACAGTCGATCGCCAACAACCGCCACGATCTGATCATTCAGATCCAGCGGGCGATAAGCCGGATCGATTCGGGCACGTACGGGTTGTGCGAGAACTGCGGAAGGCCGATCCCGAAGGCGCGGCTACAGGCATTGCCGATGGCAACATTGGATGCCGCTTGCAAGGCCCGCGAGGAGCGTCGCTGATTGGGGCTAGTGAGAGCAGTGCGACCAATGGGCGACGCGGTGGCTGACAAGGGCCGCGAGCGGCTTCGGCATGTCAGGTGGATCGGTGGTGCCAGTGGGGCGGGGAAGTCGACCATCGCCCGGCATCTCGCCGCGCGGCACGGCCTGGCGGTTTATTCGACTGATGACGTCATGGTCGACCATGCGCGGCGGAGCACGCCCGAGGAGGCTCCGCAGCTGAGCCGGTTCATGGAAATGACCATGGATGATCGGTGGCTGGGGCAGTCACCGGAGGCGATGTTGAAGTCTTTTCACTGGTTTCGCGGTGAAGGTTTCGATCTGATGGTCGAGGATCTGCGGGGATTGCCGCAACAGCCGGGGGTGATCGCGGAGGGCTTTCGGTTGTTGCCGCATCTGGTTGCGCCGTTGGCTGAGCGGGGGAGGTTGGTGTGGCTATTGCCCACGCCTGAGTTTCGCACCACGGCGTTCGAGAGCCGAGGCACGATGTGGGACATCCCGAACTCGACTAGCGACCCGATCAGTGCTCAGCGCGCACTGCTGGAACGCGACCACCTGTTCGCCGAGCAGCTGCGTGGCGAACTAAACGAACTAAGGGTGCCGTTCGTCGAGGTGGATGGCTCGCTCGACGAGGAACAGCTGACCGATCGGGTGGCCGAGCTACTCGGGCTGTGAGCGAGAATGGTCCGGTGACCGATTCAGATAGTTCCGCTGTCGTCGAGAATGGCGTCAGACTCCGCCGGACGAAGATGCGGGTGTTCTTCGCCGCGGCTGTCCTCGCCCTGGCAGCGGACCTTGCCACCAAATTGCTCGTGGTGGCCCAGATTCGTCCGGATGACCCACCTATCCGGCTGGTCGGCGGTGCCCTGTACCTGGTCCAGGCCCGCAACAGCGGAGCGGCGTTTTCCATCGGGACGGGCGCCACGGCGGCGCTAACGGTCATCTCATTGCTGGTTGCCGTCGTTATCGTGCGCGCAGCGCGGCGGCTGAGCTCCACGGCTTGGGCGATCTCGCTCGGACTCGTACTCGGTGGTGCCCTCGGGAACCTCCTCGACCGCATCTTCCGGGCGCCGGGGTTCGGCAAGGGTCACGTGGTCGACTGGATCTCGCTGTTCGCACGCGACGGGCATGTCTGGCCGATCTTCAACCTGGCGGACTCCTCGATCGTGGTCGGCGGAGCCATCGCGGTCGTGCTGTCGATACGCGGCATCGACTTCAACGGATCTCGCAGCCCGCTCGAGGACGATGATGATCGGCCCGACGCCGATGGCTGACAGCCGGATCATGCCGGTCCCGGACGGCCTGGAGGGCCTTCGGCTGGATGTGGCGATCAGCAGGTTGTTCGGACTCTCCCGGACGGCCGCCGCGGACCTCATCGACGACGGTGCCGTGTCGGTCGACGGCGCCCAGCCGCTTCGCTCGGCGAAGGTGCGGGGCGGCGCGTGGCTGGAGATCACGATCCCGGCACCCGTCGATCTGGCAGCCGCTCCACCTCGTGAGGTCAGCGGATTGACAGTGCTCTTCGAGGATGACGACCTAGTCGTCGTCGACAAGCCGGTCGGGGTGGCCGCACACCCGACCATCGGCTGGGAAGGGCCCACCGTCGTCCAGGGCCTGGCGGCGATGGGGCTGCGGATTTCTACCTCAGGCGCGCAGGAGCGCCGGGGCATCGTCCATCGGCTGGATGCCGGCACGAGCGGTCTCATGGTCGT